>DAOWHG010000105.1 GCA_030641535.1 Mycoplasmatota bacterium
AAATAAAAAAACTAGGTATAAAAATATCTCTAGATGATTTTGGTAGCGGATTTTCTTCAATAAATAATCTTCTACTTTTACCTATTGATTGCTTGAAAATTGATAAGCTATTTTTATGGCACTCCTTAGACAGTGAAAAAGGAGCAGCGATGATGAAAATGATTCTTGATTATACTGCGATGACAGGAATAAATGTTGTGGTTGAGGGTATTGAAACTCAAATTATGGAAGATAAAGTGAAAGAATACAATGCAACATACGGTCAAGGGTTTTATTATTCCAAGCCTGTAAAAAGTGACAAAATACTCAAGTGAAACTTTAAGAATTCAAATCCCAGTTGAGAGCTTTATAAAAAGTATAAAGGCACTATCATCTGATAGTGCCTTTTTTATTACATATATGGTATAATTTACTAAGAGTATTTATAGGTAGGTGAAAATATGTTCAGAAAAGATTTTGAAAATTATATACCAAAATGCGAACAAGAAGAAATAGATAAATTAGCAATACTAGATTTCATCATTAGAAATAATGATTGTCTTGATAGAACAAATCTTATTGCTCATATAACATCTTCTGCAATTGTAGTGAATAAAAAAATGGATAAAGTTTTGTTTGTTCATCACAATATATACAATTCATGGGCATGGGTTGGTGGACACAATGATGGTAATCCTAACTTATTAGAAGTAGCACTTAAGGAAGCAATAGAAGAAACTGGAGTTAAAACTATCATTCCATATAATAATGAAATAATTAGCGTTGATATCATTCAAGTTGAAAACCATATTAAAAATGGTGGGTTTGTAGGAGATCATCTACATTTAAATGCTACATTTTTATTGATTGCTGACGAAGATGAAAAACTAATTATCAAAGAAGACGAAAACTCTGGTGTGAAATGGTTTTATATTAGTGAAATAATGAATCTTGTATCAGAAGTAAGAATAAAAAAAGTATATAATAAAATATTCAACAGAATTAGTAACTTATTATAAATGAGGGTATTGATACTCTCATTTTTATTTGTGTGATATAATTAATGTTAAGAAAACTGAGGATAGATAATGAGAGAAAGGAAGTTGGAAAAATGGTAACTGTGAAGTTTTTTAATCTTCTAAGAAGTAAATATGATATACATGAAGTAGAAGTGTTGCCAGGGACTATTAATGACATTCTTATGCAAATTAAAGTAATGTATCCAGAACTTGATCTCAAAGACTTTGAAAACTCAGTAGTATTTGTGAATAGCAATAGAATTATACACGAATTTATGTACTCTCAAAACGTTGAAGATGGTGATGAAATAGTCTTTACTCATTTTGTTGGAGGAGGATAATATCGATTATTTTATACATTGTATTTAACACAATAGACAATTGTACTTTTTTGTGCTAAAATACATAAGAATAAGAAAAAGGATGGTGCAATATGAAGATTCAAACAAGAATAAAAAAAGGTAGTAAAGTAAGAGACGCTCATACAGTTCCTGGAGTTATATATGGAAAAGGAATGGAATCTACTTCAATCACTGCGGACATAATGGAATTCACAAAAATGTTTCGCAAGATGGGTACATCAAGAACTTTTGAAGTATCTTTAGAAGGAGAAAAACATTTAGTATATATCAAAGAAGTTCAACCTCTACCATCTAACTTAAATCAAGCTAGACATTTTGATTTAGTTAAAGTATCAAAAGATGATACAATGACTTCAAAAGTTAGAATATATTTTGCAAATAAAGATGCTATTAGTAAAAAAGGCTTAATATTGAATACTGTATTAGAAACTTTAGAAGTTGAATATGCAGTTGGAAAAGGTGTTTCTCAACTAGAATTAGATGTTGAAAACTTAGAAGAACATGGTTCACTAATTGTTAGTGATATCGTAATTCCTGAAGGTGTAAAAGTACTGAGTAATTTAGATGACGTTGTTGTAACTGTTTCAAGACCTAAAGAAGAGGTAATTGAAGAAGAACCAGTTGAAGGTGAAGTTATCGAAACTGAAGAAACCGAACAAAGCGAAGAGGAATAAAATTAGAATTAAAGACTATAAGGATTACGATCCTAAATAGTCTTTT
Source organism: Mycoplasmatota bacterium (assembly GCA_030641535.1). Lineage (GTDB taxonomy): Bacteria > Bacillota_I > Bacilli_A > Izemoplasmatales > Izemoplasmataceae > JAFGXW01. The sequence goes on from DAOWHG010000105.1 coordinate 2,081, forward strand.
TTTTATGGAATTAAGCCTTTTTTATGATAGAAAATATAGGTGATTTTATTAGAAGGAAACAAGCATATTTTTATATGAAAAAATATTAGTTTTAAAATGAAACTAACTGTTGCAATAAGGCCGTTTATCTAGTATAATTTCTTTGGTGAGTTAACGTAGTAATCTATCAAAAAAATAGATAACAAACGAACTAATATTTTACCCAAGGAGGAATAAATATGGAATTAGCTAATATACTAGCAAAATACTCGAAAAAAGAGGAGAATCTAATAGAGATATTATTAGAGTTTCAAAGTACAATCAACACGAATTTTATATCGGAAGAAGATTTAGTTTTAATCGCAAATTATCTAAACATTTCTGAAAGTAAAGTTTGTTCTGTAATGTCATTTTATACTTTATTATCAACTACTCCAAGAGGAAAATATATAGTTCAAGTATGTAATAATGTATCATGTCATTTGAGTGATGAATTCAATGTTTTAAAAACTATTGAAACAAAATTAGGAATAAAGGTTAATGAAACAACTAAGAATAAAAAATTTACTTTAGAATTTACAAGTTGTATTGGTTGCTGTGATGAAGCACCTGCAATTAGAATTGACAATGAAGTTTACACGAATTTAACTAAAGAAAAAATCGAGAACATTTTTTTTGAATTGGGGTGTGAATAATGTTAGAGATGAAACTACTAACAGTAAGATTTGACAAGATTGATCCATTATCAATTGAAGACTATCTGAAATATGAAGGATATAAAGTTCTAAAAGATACACTAATGAAGAAACCCGATTCAATAATCGAAGAGATTACTAAATCTCGTTTAAGTGGAAGAGGTGGAGCAGGATTCCCAACTTCCATAAAATTTAAAAGTGTAGCTGCACAACCTGATATTAAATATTTGATTTGTAATGCTGATGAGGGAGAACCTGG
>DAOWHG010000087.1 GCA_030641535.1 Mycoplasmatota bacterium
AAACACAAGATTTTTTCAACAGAATGTACTACTTCTTGCATCGAAATATCTGGATTCCATCTCGCTTGTTGGCGAAAGGCAACTTCAGCAATTTCTTCTACAGTAATTGTACGTTCTTTCAATGTTTCTATATTTAATTTTAGCATTTCAGTACGTGAAAATATTGTTCTTTTATCCATAATACCACTCCTATTCATATATTATATCATATTTGAAGCTTATTTAAATAGTTTATCTACCTTAATAAGGTTTCTTCCACTGCCATTCATAAACGTTTTTACATCTTGTTTAGTTTTGCCAGCAAGTTGGACTGCGGTAATTTTGATAACCCCATTAATACATTTAACTCCAATTCCATTTTCAAATATCTTAATTATAGTTCCATTTTCTTGATGTGAATGACTCTCTAGAAATGAATCGCATTTATGAAACTCTACACTAAGTATTTTTATATTTAATGAATCTATTGTTGTGTAACAAGTAGGTTCAGGTGTGAAAGCACGAACATGAGCATCTATTTCTTCGACACTTAAATCCCAGTTAATTTTTTCTTCTTCTCTTCTCAAATTGTAAGCATAAGTAATTAAATGCTCATCTTGAATTTTTCTTTTATTAGTACCTGCAAATATTTTAGGTAAAGTGTCCATTAATAAGTCTCTTCCTACTACACTTAACTTCTTAAAGAGAATTCCTGAAGTATCAGTTTGTAAAATAGGGATGCTTGTCTGACTAATAATATCTCCACTATCCATTTTATACGCCATATACATTATTGTTACACCTATCGTATTGTGCAATCTTTTAATTGCTCTTTGAATTGGTGCACCACCTCTTAAAAGAGGTAGCCAACTAGCATGAACATTAATCGCTCCAAAAGAAGGATAATCTATTACCTCGTTAGGTATAATTTGTCCATAAGCTGCGGTAATAATAATATCTGGTTTTACTTCTATTATTCTTTCATAATCTGTCTTTATATTTTTTGGTTGAAATACTTCTATTCCCAGTTCTAAGGCTTTTTCCTTTACTGGGCTAAATGAAAGTACTTTTTTACGCCCCACAAATTTATCTGGCTGTGTAACTACTAAATCAATTCCGTATTTTTTATTCACAGCTTCTAAAATTTTGACAGAAAATTCAGGTGTCCCCATAAAAACAATCTTCATATTAATCAACTCCTATAACAATGTTGGATTTTTATCTATCGCAATTGCCAATATACCATTGTAATCAAAATAGATATTTTTTAATACTTCATCTATTATTTCAGATGTTTTATATTTGATGATAATTTGAGCTCTGTAAAAATTATTTATTCTTGATATTTTAGGTAAAACAGGTCCTAAAATTATTATATCACTTTCTAATTCTTTTCTTAATTTCATTACAATTTTAGTTCCTTCTCGCAAAACTTTTCTTACATCTTTATCACTAATTACAATTTGAACTAAATTGTTAAAAGGTGTATACCCAGCTACCTCTCTGATTCTCATTTCCATTTCATAAAAGGAATGATAATCATGTTTTCTAGCAAAGTCTATCGCGTAATGATCTGGGTTGTATGTCTGTATAACAACCTCTCCAATAATATCATGTCTTCCCGCTCTTCCTGATACTTGAGTTAGCAATTGAAAAGTTTTTTCAATTGCTTTATAGTCAGGTAAACTTAAACTCATATCAGCTGCTAAAACTCCAACAAGCGATACTTTCTTAAAATCTAGTCCTTTTGATATCATCTGTGTTCCTAGTAATATATCACCATTATGTTCAAACTCATAAAGTAGTTTTTCATGAGCTCCTTTAAAAGTAGTTGTATCGGTATCCATTCTTATTACTTTTGCTAAAGGAAATCTTTTATGAATAAACTCTTCAACTCTTTCTGTTCCAATACCCATATATCTAATGTGTTTGCTTGAGCAATGAGGACAAATAGTTGGATTAGCTTCATCGTGTCCACAATAATGACATTTTAAGCTATTTGTTCTGTCATGATATGTTAATGAGATATCACAATTAGGACACATGATTACTTCACCACAATTACGACACATTACAAAAGTAGAATGTCCTCTTCTGTTTAATAGTAATATAATTTGTTCTTTTTTCTTTAATCGGTCTACGATTAAATCATCTAACCTTTTTGAAAAGATGCTTCTATTTCCACCCTTAAACTCATATCTCATATCTTCAATATAAACTTCAGGCATTCTTGCTTTGTTTGCTCGATATTTCATTTCCAGTAACTTATATTCACCATTTAATGCATTATAATAACTTTCAACACTTGGAGTAGCACTACCAAGTATTAACGGTATATTATAATGTTTACAGCGAATTAAAGCAACATCTTTTGCATGATAAGTAGGTAAAGAAACTTGTTTATATGAATCAGTATGTTCTTCATCTATGATAATAATTCCTAAATTATTGAAAGGTGCAAAAATTGCACTACGTGCACCAACAACTACACTAACTTCATTTCTTCTGATCTTTCTCCACTCATCGTATTTTTCACCAATACTTAAACCACTATGTAAAACTGCGACATCATCACTAAAGCGACCCTTAAATCTTGACACCATCATTGGTGTTAAGCTAATTTCAGGCACTAACATAATCGCTTCTTTAGAGTCTTTTAAAACATCTTCAATAATATTTAAATAGATTTCAGTTTTACCACTACCTGTGACTCCGTGAAGTAAGAATACCTCATATTTGTTCATATCTTTATGTATCTCATCATATACTCTTACTTGTTCAGGGTTAAGAATAATATCTTTTTTTGTTGCTCCGTAAATACTTTCTATTTCACGATAAGTTTCAATACTGTATTCCGAAATCGCTGATTTATCAATCAGTGATTTTATAGTTGATTGAGATACTTTAATATCATTCATTAAATCTCTCTTATAAACATCCTTATGCTCTTTTAGATACTCCATTACTTCTATTTGTTTAATTCCTTTTACAGATATATCGTCATTTAATAATTTAATTTTCTTTAAGTATCTCTCACTATTTGATTGTTTAACTTCATACCTAATATGTAAATTCCCTGATTTAATATTATCTTTTATTTCTTTTAAATATCTGTTTAACTTATCATCAAAAAGAGAAGTTCCAAATCTATCAAATTTCAAAGCTAAATCAAGAGATAATTTACTACTATCACGTACAATAAGCTTCTTCTTGTATTTTGATTTTAACGCTGCAGGAAGCATTGCTTGGTAAATACTTACTAAAGGACTTGTATTAGATATACTTAATACTTTTCCTAAAGAAATTAATTCTTCTGTTAATGAAGGAACTATATCTAAAATCTCAACAATACTCTTTAGTTTATCAAAATCACTAGTTTCTTTAAAATCCAAAATATATCCCATTATTAAACGAGGTCCAAAAGGTACTTTTACCCTTTGTCCTATCTCAACAACGTTCTCTAATTTAGAAGGGACTAAATAATCAAATGTTCGATCAACTTCTTTAGCCTTCACGTCAACTAATACACTGGCAATCATTTAATCACCAACTTTCAAAGTTTATCTAAAAAGTTTTCTTTATTATTTAAAAAGTGTTTTGTAAACATTACACTTTCAATATCATCATATTCAATTTCATCAATTTTTTCTTTATCAAAATAATAAATCTTTGCATCTTTTATAGCCATTAGAATAGGGCTGTGTGTAGCTATAATAACTTGTGAACCCTCTCTTACTAAATCAGTGATTAAGACAAGTAACTGATATTGATTTATTGGACTAAGTGGTGTTTCAGGTTCATCTAGTAAATAGATTCCTTTTTGATGCATTCTAGTTTTGAAGAATGTTAAAAATCCTTCTCCATGAGACTTCTGACGTAAATCTCCTTGATAAGTATTTTCTAATGCACTTAGTTCTTTTCTAATAGGACCTAATGCTAAGTTTCTAACATACTCGCTTTTATTCTTAAACTCTTCTTTAATTTCACCTAAGTCTACAGTCAGTTCGTTTTTCATTTTCTTTAAGTTGTTAATGTATGTAATAAATTCTTCTCCTGAAAAGAAAAAACCTTTTCTTGTTTTGTAAGTATAGCTAATTTTCATTTTTTCAGCTAGTTTCTTAATTGCACCATAATATGGAGAATCTAAACTTTCTCTTGAAACATTAATCGAATTATTATAATAAGCAATTGCTTGAAGGAGAGTACTTTTCCCGCTACCATTTTCTCCAACAAATATCGTTACTTTATTTGATAAATCTAGTTCTAATTTACTGTTTATAGCTGGAATATTAAAGGGATAATCTACACAATCAAAATCCTTAAAACAAACACTTTTAATTAGCATCCAATAATCCCATCATGATAATTCCATTCAGTAATCCATCTTCCTTTATATCTCCAGTTAAGTAAGCGGCATGTTTCTTAGCTGCTTTACTTCCATTCCCCATTGCTACACTATTTGGAATAAAATCTAACATTTCAATATCGTTATCTCCATCACCAAATGCATAAGCATTTTCTAGTTCTATATCTTCTATTTCTAGAATCTTCTTGATTCCTTTTTCTTTACTCATTCCTTTACTAAGAACATCAAATCCATCTCCTAGCCAAGAGACTACTTCCATATCATAAAAGATCTTCTTATAATGTTCATGATCTTTTCTTTCCGAAAAAGCCCACATTTGAAAGATATCGTTATCTAAATAAAAATGCGGATCTATCCTAGGTAATTTCATACTAACAAGCTCAAAAGCTTTCTTTCCCTTTTCATCAACAATATTTAATGTTTCATCAAATTCACCTAAAAATCCATATTTCATATTGTCTTCTTCAAATTTATTAACAACACATAATACTTTATCTTTCGTTATTGGTTTTCTAAAGATTGTTTTACCATTTTTTATAATAATATGGCCATTTATTGTGATAAATATATTAATGTATTTTTTTATTTCTTCAATAATATCTAACATATAAAAAGCACGACCTGTCGCAATCGCTATTTCAATGTTTTTGTTTTGATGAAGTCTTTTCAATGCTTCAATTGTTGAAGCAGGTATTTTTTTTGTATCTGGATCATATATTGTCCTATCAATATCAAAAAAAACAATTTTCTTAGTAGTCATATTATGCACCTCTATTAAATTATAACATAAACATATATATAATATTAAGTATTATGAGCATATTAAGTACATTTAGCTATGTATTCTCAAATATATTTGTTATAATACATTTAGAATATTACATTTCATTATTAAGGAGGACTATTAGTAATGCAAAATAAATTATTAAAACCAAACGAAGTCGGTGTTTTTGCATTAGGTGGTCTTGGTGAAGTAGGAAAAAATATGTACTGTGTAGAATACCAAGATGAGTTAATCATTATTGACTCAGGTATTCTTTTTCCAGACGATTATTTACTGGGAATAGATTATGTTATTCCTGACTATACATATTTAGTTGAAAATCAAGATAAAATAAAGGCATTAATCATCACTCATGGTCACGAAGACCATATTGGTGGAATTCCTTATTTGTTACGCCAAGTAAAAATACCTAAGATTTACGCTAGCGGACTCGCTATCGGCTTAATCAAAAACAAAATGGAACAGCACAGAGGACTGCGTGCTAATCTAATTGAATATTTAGAATTTGAAAAAATTGTGTTAGGAAAATTAGGTGTTAGTTTCTTTAGAACTAATCACTCAATTCCTGATTCTTTCGGTGTAGTTGTTCATACACCTGAGGGTGTTATTGTCCATACTGGAGATTTTAAATTTGATTTTACACCAACAGGACCTGATGCTAATTATCAAAGAATTGCTGCTATTGGAAAAAAAGGAGTACTTCTTCTTTTAAGTGATTCTACAAATGCTGAACTTGCAGCTTTCACAAAAAGTGAAAAGATAGTTTCTGAAAGTATTAGAGATATCTTTACAAAGATTGAAGGACGAGCAATTGTTGCAACATTTGCATCAAATATTCATAGAGTTCAACAAATCGTTGAAGCAAGTATGGAAACTAATCGTAAAATCGCTGTATTTGGACGTAGTATGCTTAGAACAGTTGAAGTAGGAACTGATATGGGATACATTAAAGCCCCTCCAGGAACGTTTATCAATTCAAATCA
>DAOWHG010000004.1 GCA_030641535.1 Mycoplasmatota bacterium
AAAGAATTATTTGACATTGTAGATGTTTTAGGTACTGAGCTCTCAGATAGTGAAATGACTATTTTGTCATCTGGAATGCTTGGTTTAATACTTGAAACTAATTTTGCAGTAAGCGAAATTCATTATATTCCTATAATTGATTATGTTAAGTACGATATGGAAACTTTCCCTAATTTTGGGCACAACGCTAACGTAAATCAAATTATAGAAAATAGCTTTTCATTTTATAATCCAAATGACTCTAATTACTTCTTCACTTTAGAAAAAGTTGATGAAACATCTGCCACATTAAGTTTGGTAGGTTTAGATTTTGTTGATACAATTACTGCTGATATTGATCCAAATGTAATCGAGTATATCACACAAACAACAGACAATGATGAAATTTTACAACAGGGATATGATGGTATGATTATTGAAGTAACAAGAAATATATTAGATATATACGATGAAGTAACTTATGAAAAAATAATTATATTTGAGTTTTATCCACCAATCAAGGAAATCATTTTAGAACCTTAATATACGTTTAAAGGGGTGTAGCTGATGGCTAGAAATGTACAGAAGAGACTCGGAGATGTTTTGTTTGAGCAAGGCGTTGTTACTGATAAACAAATAAATGAAGCACTTCGTAAAAGAGAAAAAGGGGAAAAAATCGGGGAAGCATTAATTAGATTTGGATATGTAACTGACTCCCAAATCGTTGATGCATTGGAGAAATCTTTAGGTATAAAAAGAATCAATATCCAGTTAGTGTATATTGATGAAAACGTACTTAAATTATTAGATGAGAATTTTGTTACGAAAGCAAAAATTATGCCGATTAATATTCATGGTCGTCGTATTGTTATCGCAACTAATGATCCACTTGATTTTCCAACAATCGAAAATGTTAGATTGCGTACTGGAATGAATGTTGAAACAGTTTTAGCTACTAAAAACGACATTGAAACTGCTATCGCAAGATATTATGGATTCTCAAAAACTCTGAAATCTCTAGGAATTGAAGTTAAAGAAGAGAAAAAAGAATCAGAAAAGTTTTATGAGGAACTACTTACAGATACTGAGGCAGATTCGAATGAATCGCCTATTATCCAGTTGGTAAACCAAATTTTACTTACAGCTGTAAAAACTGATTCATCAGATATACATATTGATCCATCAGATATTGAGTTTAAAATTAGATATCGTGTTGATGGGATTCTTTCTACTGAAAGAGTTTTACCGAAAGTAATTTTACCAAAATTAATTTCTCGTATAAAAGTAATGTCACATATGGATATTACTGAAACAAGAATACCACAAGATGGACGAATAAAAACTATTATCGAAGGGCGACCTATTGACCTTCGTATTTCGACGTTACCAACTGTACGTGGTGAAAAAGCTGTTATGCGTGTCTTGGATTTATCAAGAGATAATGCAGGACTTGATCGTTTAGGATTAACAGATGATGAACACGCTTTGTTTTCAAAATTAATTACTAGAGCTAATGGTATTGTTTTAGTAAGTGGACCTACAGGTAGTGGGAAAACTACTACGTTATACGCATCTTTAGACCAATTAAATGCTGATGATGTAAATATAATCACCGTTGAAGATCCAGTGGAAATTGAGTTAGAAGGAATTAACCAAGTAAATGTTAACCCTGAACTTGATTTTACATTTGCAAACGCATTACGTTCCATTTTACGTCAAGATCCTAACATTATAATGGTAGGGGAAATTCGTGATACTGAAACTGCACAAATCGCAGTAAGTGCTTCGCTTACTGGGCATTTAGTTTTAAGCACAATTCATACGAATAGTGCTGTAAAAACTATTACACGTTTAATTGATATGGGAATTGACGCTTTCTTAGTTGCTTCATCTTTAAGTGGTGTAGTAGCACAAAGATTAGTTAGAGTGGTTTGTCCTCATTGTAGTATTGAAGAAACACCATCTGAAAGTGAAAAAGAACTTTTTGCGAGACATAAGATTAGTATTAAGAAAGTAAGAAGACCAGTTGGATGTGACCTCTGTGGTCAAAAAGGATATAAAGGAAGAACTGCTGTCTTTGAAATTCTTGATGTAAATGAAACAATCGTCAAAATGGTTTCAAACCACGCAAAAGAATATGAAATATTAGAACAAGCACGAAAAGAAGGAACAAAGCTGCTAATTGAAGCAGGTCTAGAAAAAGTGAAAAAAGGTATTACAACTCTTGATGAAGTTATGAGAATCAGTTTAGATTAGAGGTGTGCTAGATGAAAATATTTGATTACAAATATCGAGCTAAACAGCTAAAAGATGGTAAAATAGTAAAAGGTGTAACTGAAGCTCCTTCAAAAGCTATGGTTGAGAGATTTTTAATGGAACAATCTTTAAAACCTATTGAAATCTATCAACAAAAATCTTTTATGCAATCACTTGGAAGAATCACATTTGGGAAGGTAATTACCGAAAGAGATTTAATCTTTTATTTAAAACAATTATCTTCACTATTACATGCTTCTGTAAAATTAAATGAAGCATCTGAAATTTTAGCGACTCAACAAACGAATAAAAATATTCGTAGAATTTTATATGGAATTTATTATGAAATTAATAGTGGTCAAACACTTGCCGAAGCATATAGTGAGTATCCTAAAGACTTCCCACAGATTCTAGTTTCAATGGTAGGTGTAGGAGAGCAAACAGGTGATTTAAAAGGTGCTGTTAAGAATATTATTTCTTATTTTGAATCACAATATAGATTGAAAACATCAATAAAATCTACAATGATGATGCCAATGATTTACATTGGTGTTGGATTTGGTGTTGCGATTTTCTTAATGTTAGCAGTAATGCCAAGTTTTGTTAGTATGTTTGATTCCGTTGAGGGTGCAGAAATGCCTGCATTAACCGCATTTTTCATTAATACTGGAGACTGGATTACCTCGAATTTAATGTACATAGTAATAGGAATACCGACTTTCATAATGTTGTTTAGGTACGCCAAGAAAACATTCGAAAAATTCCAAATATTTTTAGCATATATGATGATTAAGATGCCAATAATTGGGGAAGTTACTAAGTTAAACAACCTTTCAAGAATTGCATCAACTTTATCACAAATGTTAAATAACCATGTTCCACTTCAAGATTCACTTGCTACAACATATGACACACTTGGAAATAAGATCTATAAGGATCTAATTGTTCAAGCTCAAAAAAATGTTAATGCTGGTGAGTATATGAGTCAAGCTTTTGAAAATCACTACGCTGTAGAAGTTGTTTTTGCAAGAATGGTAAGTGTTGGTGAGAGAACTGGAGAGCTTGGACCAATGCTTAGAAGTTTATCAGCTTTTTACGATGAAGATAGTGAAGTGAAAATTGAAAGACTTAAAAAGGCAATTGAACCAATATTAATGATTTTTATATTTTCACTTATAACAGTAATGTTACTTGCAGTAATGCTTCCAAGTCTATCATTTACTCAACAAATATAAGTTTAACGCTGACAACTTGCTTGTTTTCGTCATTTTTCAGGGTTTTGTATTGACACATAGCCATTTAAATGATATATTTTAAGCAGTAGTTAGTTAATAAACTATTTGACAATATAGATGAAAAAAAATTGAAATTAGGAGGAAAGAAGAAAATGATCAAAAATAATAAAGGTGTAACTCTTGTCGAGTTATTAATCGTTATCGTAGTAATGGGAATTATTGCAGCTTTCTCAATTCCTGCAGTAGGAACAATAATTGAAAACACTCAAAAAGATGCAATCTTAAACGATGCATTACAAATTGAAAATGCAGCAAACATGTTTTGTGCAAGTGCTTCACCTGCCTGTGCAACTGATGAAGATCTAACTTTTACTGAAGTTTCTCTATATATTGAAGGATTCGATACTTCAATATATGAAATTAGTTTAACACCAGGAGATACAGTTGCTTCAAAAACAGGTTCTGGTTGGGAAGTTTCATTAGAAAGACTAGGAGCTAACTCAGGAGAATGGGAATTTGATGCAGCAGACGCTGGATTAGTACCAAGTGCTTCTACAAGATCAAATATTACAGCAGATATAGGTGATTGATATTTACTATAAAAAGAGCTAATTAGCTCTTTTTTATTGGATTTTATAGATTTATTGCTTTTAATATTGTAAAATAATAGTTGGTGATACATTATGAATATACTTATATATAGTTATATCTTTATTATGGGACTTGTTTTTGGATCGTTTTTTAATGTTGTTGGAATAAGAGTTCCTAGTAAAGAAACTTTGCTTGGAAGAAGCCATTGCCCGAACTGTAATAAACAATTAGGAGTAGTAGAATTAATTCCTGTTGTGGGCTATTTGTTGTTAAGGGGTAAATGTAAAGAATGTCAAAGTCCAATTTCGATAAAATATCCTATAATAGAGTTAATTACTGGGGTATTATTTTTAGTTTCCTTTATCATTTTAAGGGAAAATATGGTAGAATATATATTAATAGTAGTATTTATATCACTTTTGATAATTGTTACTGTTAGTGATTTGTATTATCAAATAATTCCAGATATTATCTTATTGATATTTTTTCCAATTATTTTAGGATTGAGACTGTATAATCCTATTGATTTATGGTTTGATGGACTACTTGGAGGGTTATTAGGTTTTATCTTCATGTATTTAATTGCTTTATATGGTAAGAAACGTTTCAAGAAGGAAGCACTTGGTGGAGGAGACATAAAACTATACTTTATTATTGGGATAGTTCTCGGATATCAAACTGTCTTCTTATCATTACTGTTTGGATCATTAATCGCTATAATTTATAGTATGATATTCGGTAGAAAAACTGGATATCTACCATTTGTTCCATTCATTGCAATTGGAAGTATATTAGCTTATTTTCTTGGAAATAGTATTTTAGAATGGTATGTAACGATTTTAAGTTAGGGAAGAAGGTGCATTCATGGCAAAAGTTTCTATTAATTGTTTTTTCACAGATAGTGAATTTAGTTTTATCGAAAAACCAGATGGTTATAATATGAAAAAACTGAAATACTCTAGTGTAAAATTGCCAAAAGGTACGATTGAAAACGGAATAATTTACAAAGAGGAAGCTTTACTCAAGATAATTAAAGATACTTTCAAACTTTTTAAGATAAAATCTCGAAGAGTTAATTTAATTATTCATGAGGAATTGTTTACTTTTAGAAAAATTGAAGTTCCAATTATTTATAAGCCATCTGAAATTGGTGAGTATATTAAATCACAAATTGGTAAAACAATTATGATTCCTTTTGATGATATGAAAATGGACTACATTATTCATCGTAAGAGTGAGGATCATTATGAAGTAATAATGTTTTACGCTCCAAAACATGAACTTAAAACATACATTGATATGTTTTATGAAATGAATATGCAAGTAGTGCGTACAGATATCCCGCCACTTTCTTTACACAGATTATATTATTACCGTAAATATGAAGATTCAGATGTTAAATTTGAGACTGATATAATGTTTGTTGCAATTTTTGATGATACATATTCAATTTATATTTTTGATGAAGAAATTCCGATTTTTTCATTAGTACAAAATTTAAATGTTACTGAAATGGAAGGTGCAAAATATATAACTGTATTGGATCAAGAAATTGCGAAAATATCAAATTACTATAAGTTTAATATTAACTCAGGTGACCGTAGTATTGAAAAACTTGTATTATTTAATATGTCCAACAAATTTACTAATGAAGATTTAAATAAATATTTCTTTGAAGAGGGCGAACTTGTTCAAACAGAAGTATTTAATATGAAGACTATTAGTAAAATCGTTGACACTTTAATTGATCGCGAATGTTATATTCCACTAGCTGCTAGCTTAGTTCAACCGAAAGGATTGTGGTAATATGGCATCTAAACACATTTATGCTAAATCAATTTCGGGTGTAAGTGATTTTGTTTATGTAGATTTACTTCCTGATGTTAAGCGCTCAAGACAATTCAATGTTAATGTTATCGCGTCATTATTCTTAGCAGTAGTATTATCATATATTTTGATTTATATGCCATATAGTGATGCAACTGTTGAATATGAGAGATTAAAAGCATTGAATAGTGATTTAAAACATGAATTAACACTTACAAATGAAGAGTTTGTAGGTTACGAAATAAATCTAGATACAATCTCATTTGAGGAAGAAATTGAGCTTTTACTAGCTTATAGGATTGATTTTAATAATTACTTTGATGATATTGAGTTATTAACTAATTTTCATGGCGGAAATATTATTTACACTGAATATTTAGCAGAAAGTTCTAGGATTCACGTTACGATAGTATTTTCTGACGAGTTATATTTTTCTCTCTTAAATACTGATTTACTAGAATTAAATTGGGTTGAGAGTATAGATGATTTGGTAATTAGTAAAACTGGAGATGCTCTTCAAAATAGTGCAACATATTCGATTGGAGTTGATCGAGATGTTGAATAGAAAAATTAGTAACTATATATTTTATGGAGGATTAGTGTTAATTGCTGCTATCGTTTTACTAGTTAGAAGTGTTACATTAGGTAATATTAATACTAAAATTGAAGTTCTGGAGATTTCAAATATTTCTCTTCAAAAAACAAATGATGAGTTAGAAAAACAAGTTGAAGAATATAAAGATGTACAAATAAATCATTTGTATGAATTATACGATAAAGTTCCAAATTACTTTTCTCAAACTGAGCTTGCGTTTTTTACCACAGCACAGCTAGAAGGTATTGGAATTGACAGCAGTATCGATTACCAAAGAACTGTTAATATTGAAACAGAAGTTAGATTTAATGATGAATCAATATTCGGAAAATTAGAAAGTGATTTTAAGATTGTTGAAATAAAAGTATATTTTACAGTTTTAGATGAATCCCTCATTGAAGAATTTATTGATTTACTTTATAATTCCGAACAAGTTTTTATTGTCAGCAGTATAGAATATACTTTGCCTGGTAATATAAGCCGTATTGGAGTATCAATTAGTTTCTATGCATTTTATGATATAGAAGAAGTTACAGAAGACGCAAGCTAGTTAGCTTGCGTCTTTTTTTAAATATATTTTGATTTCTTTAATCAATTCATCATACATTTTATCTTCTGGCACTTTTCTCTTTATCTTTCCATCTACAAAGATTAGTCCTTCGTTCTTGCCACCTGCAATTCCAATATCAGCAGCTTTCGCCTCACCTGGCCCATTCACTGCGCACCCCATAACGGCTACTGTAATATTAGAATCAATTTTTTCTAAATATTTTTCAACTTTATTGACCAAATCAAACATGTTATATTGAATTCTTCCACAAGTTGGACAACTTATTATTTTAGGCTTTGTATAGAGGTTTAAAGAACTAAGTAATTCTTTTGCAACTTTGATTTCTTCAATCGGATTAGTTGATAAACTAACTCTAATAGTATCACCAATTCCTTCATAAAGGAGAATTCCTAGTCCAATAGAGCTTTTTATAGTTCCACCAAACATTGTACCTGCTTCAGTAACTCCTAGATGCAGTGGATAATTAAACTCTTTTGAAGCCATCCTGTATGCTTCGACTGTCTTATATATATCACTAGATTTTAATGAAATAATAATATTAGTAAAATCTAATTCTTCTAATAACTTAACATGGTACTTAGCGGATTCTAGCATCCCTTTTGCGGATACGCCATATTTTTGAATAATATGTTTTTCTAGAGAACCACCATTAATTCCAATCCTAATTGGAATGTTTTTTTCCTTACATTTATCAACTACTTGTTTAATTCGATCGATATTCCCAATATTTCCAGGATTGATTCTAATTTTATCAATTCCGTTATCTGCGCATTTAAGCGCTAAACGATAATCAAAATGAATATCAGCAACTAATGGGACAGTTACTCTTTCCTTTATTTCCTTGATTGCAGAAGCATCATCCATATCAAAAATTGCTAGTCTAACAATCTGGCTACCAGCAGTAGCTAGTGTATTGATTTGACTAACTGTTTCTTCAATATTTTCTGTTTTTGTAGTTGTCATTGTTTGAATTACAACATTGTTACTTCCACCGATTGGAATATCTTTTACAAATACCTTTTTAGTAAGCTCTCTTTTTAACATATTATCACCGCATTAATTATACCTTAAATAGGGAAAAAAATATAGATATCTATTGCATTTTCTAAAAAAGAGTGATATATTAATTAAGAGTTTTGTTAGGAGGAATTTAGATGAGATCACAGTTTACTTTAAGATGTACGGTTTGTAAAAGCGAAAATTATCGTGCTAATAAAAATAAAAAACTTCATCCTGAACGTATGGAGACAAAAAAGTATTGCCCAAAATGTAAAACACAAACATTACACAAAGAGAAAAAATAACAAAAAACTTCTTTTAACTAGAAGTTTTTTTAATTAGAGGTGTATAATGAAAAAATATATTTACGGAATCGATATTGGCGGAACCACTGTTAAAATAGGTATCTTTAATTTAGTAGGAGAACTTTTAGAAAAGTGGGAAATTAAAACTAATAAAGATGATTTAGGAAGTCAAATTTTAGGTGACATTTTCAACGCAATCAAGAAACATCATATTAATTTAGACGATGTTTTAGGATATGGCTTTGGAGTTCCTGGACCAGTGGTTGATGGATTAGTAATAGAAGCAGTTAATTTAGGTTGGAAAGACATCAAGCTTAAAGCTATTTTCTCTGACTTAACGAACAATAATAATATTTTTGTTGAAAATGACGCTAATGTAGCTGTTTTAGGAGAAACTACTCAAGGAGCTGCAAAAGGACATGTAAATAGTGCAATGCTTACAGTAGGAACTGGTGTTGGTGGTGGATTCGTTATTAACGGCAAAGTTGTCGATGGAGTTAATGGTTCAGCTGGTGAAATTGGCCATCTAAGAGTTATTCATGAAAACGGTAGATTATGTAATTGTGGAAATAAAGGTTGTTTAGAGACTGTTGCTAGTGCTACAGGGATTAAA
>DAOWHG010000084.1 GCA_030641535.1 Mycoplasmatota bacterium
AAAAACCAGTTGAAATGGATAAAATGTATCTTGATTTAGGTGTTGAAAATAAAGAAGAAGCAGATAAACTTGGAATCAAACCTGGGGATATGATTACTCCTTATATTGAATTCCAAAAGTTAAGTAATCGTAGATATTATTTAGGAAAAGCTTGGGATAATAGAGTAGGTTGTGCTGCAACTATTGATGTACTTAGATGCATCCAAAATAGAAAACATGAAAACATTTATTATGGTGTTGGAACAGTTCAAGAAGAAGTAGGACTTCGTGGTGCTAAAACAAGTGCTTATAAGATTGAACCAGATATTGGAATTGCACTTGATACTACTATTGCTTATGATTTCCCTGGTGGAAGTAAAGACACAGTTCTTGGAAAAGGTGTCGGTATAATGTTTAAAGATAGCTCAATGGTAGGACATAAAGGTTTAAGAGATTTCGTTGTAAGTGTATGTGAATCTGAGAAAATCCCTTATCAATTAACGTTCTTAGAACGTGGTGGAACTGATGGTGGATCGATTCATATGACTGCTAATGGAGCTCCTTCAATTGCACTTTGTTTACCTGTAAGATATCTTCATTCTCATACATCAATTGTTAATAAGGATGATTATGACGCAATGGTAAAATTAGTTACTATTTTAATTGAAAAATTAGATAGAGAAACAGTTAATAAGATTACTTATCAATAAATTATAAAATATAATTAAGAGTGGAGGCTGCTATAATGAGAGTCATCGCCGGAATGCATAGAAGTAGATTATTAGTAGAAGTAAAAAGCAAATCTACTAGAGAAATAAAAGATCGTGTCAAAGAAGCTATATTTAATAGTATAGGTCCTTATTTTTCTAATGAAATTATTCTTGATTTGTTTGCTGGGAGTGGAGCTTTAGGTATTGAAGGACTTAGTCGAGGTGCGGATAAAGCTGTTTTTATCGATAATTATTACTTAGCGATAAAAACAATTAAACACAATATTGAATCCTTAAAACTTGAAGACGAAAGTGAAATAATTAATTCTGGATATTTAGATTACTTATACAAAACTGAAAAAAAGTTTGATATTATTTTTCTTGATCCCCCATATGATATGGAAGAAATAAATAATATTATTACAATCATAAGTGAAAGAAAAATCTTAAAAGAAAACGGAATAATTGTTTGCCTCTATGAAAAAAATAATGATATAAATCCTACAAATAATGGTATAATAGAATATAAACAAAAGAATATTGGTATTACAAAAATATCGTTTATGAAATGGGGTATTTAAATGAAAATCGCTGTTTATCCTGGTAGTTTTGATCCAATTACATTTGGACACATTGATATTGCTACAAGAGCATTGAAAGTATTTGATAAATTAATCATATTGATTAATGTTCATCCTACAAAACATGCGCTTTTTACTGCAGAAGAACGTGTTGAGATGGTTAAAGCTACAATGGCAGATTATTTAGATAGATTAGATATTGTTGTTGCTGAAGATTTAACAGTTAGTGTAGCGAAAAAGCTTGGAGCTACACATATGATTCGTGGACTCAGAGCTGTGACTGACTTTGAATATGAATTCCAGTTAACTCATGCTAATAGAGTTCTTGATAATGAAATAGATAGTATATATTTTATGACAGATAATAAGTACTCATTCTTAAGTAGTGCTTTGGTAAAAGAAATAGCTCTTTTTAAGGGAGATTTAACTAAGTTTGTACCAGAGTATGTTGTAGAAAAAATGAAAGAAAAACTGAAATAAAAAGAAAAACCGCTTGGTTTTTCTTTTAATTAAGTTAAAGTGAGTATTATAGTTTTCTTTTATTTAGAATAATGTTAATATAAGTTAGGTGATAATTATGGACGAAAGAGAAAGAGTTTTTGGGGAATTAAGGAAAAAAAACATACGTATTACTAGACAAAGAAGAGCTATTATTGACGTATTAGAGGGAAAACACTTAACAATACAAGATATATATACTGAACTTAAAAAAAGAGGATATAATAATCTTGGTACTGTTTATAATAATATTGATTTTTTACTTGAACACAAGATTGTGGCTCAAATTTTTATTAATGGAAAAAAACATTATGATTTAACAATCGATGAAAAAAGCCATAGTGCTGACTCACATATTCATGTAACTTGTAAAGTTAATAACAATATTATTGAAATAAATGATGGAAAGATATTTGATCAGATTAAGAACAACCCAATCTTTAAGAACTTCACAATTACTAAATTACAATTAGTAGTTGAAGGAGTATGTGAACACTTTGAAAAAGATTCATGTCGAAAAGATGACGCTTGTTTTATTAACGCTTTAGGTAGAGCCAGATAATTCTGGCTCTTTTCTTTTTTGTAAGACTATTTATAATAATTATAATTTTGTTGATATAATTATTCATTTTGTATATAATGCTTTATAGGAGTGGTGCAAATGAATATCACTGATTTGAAAAGGGATGAAAAAGCTATAATCGTTTCTCTAAAAAATGTTGAAAAACGTTTTATGGAACGACTTATGGATTTGGGGATATATGAAAGTGCAAGAGTAATATTATTAAACAAACTTGCTTTTGATAAACTTTATTTAATTGAAGTTGATGATATTGAAATTTGTTTAAGAAAAGAAGATGCTTTAAATATTGAGGTGAGAAAATGATATATTTACTTGCTGGAAACCCTAATGTAGGGAAAAGTACTTTCTTTAATTTTATGACACAATCTCATGTACATGTTGGTAATTATAGTGGTGTAACTGTTGAAAAAAGAGTACACCATATTAAATACTATGAAGGTGCCAACTTGGTTGATTTACCAGGGACATATAATGTTTCTCCATCGAGTGAAGATGAAGGAATTGTTACATATTCACTGTTAAATGAATCATATAACGGAGTTGTTAATATTATTGACTCAACGCATTTAAGAAGAAATCTACATTTAACTTTGCAATTGTTGGAACTTGGTGTTCCTACTTTGCTTATTTTGAATTTAAAGGATGCTCTTCATAATAATGGGTATGTAGTAGATGTTGAAAAACTATCTAACAGACTTAAATCAAATGCTATTAGTGTAAGTGCAAGAGAAAGAAATAAAGAAGATCAAAAACAAATTAGTACTAAACTTAAAAACTTAAGAGTATATAAATCAATTGAATTAGATTATCATCCTCATATTAAATGGGGATTACAAAGAATTCATGATTTACTTAGATATGATACTATTCAAGTTAAAAAGAAATGGCTTGCCTTACAAATTTTAGAAGGTAATGAAGGAATCTATAAATTTTTGAATCTAGCAAAATCTGATAAGATAAAAGAAGTAGTTAGAGAAGTAGAAGAGAAAATTATTAATGATGAAATTGCTTTATCTTTAAAAGGAGCAATTTTTAATACAAGAAGAGAGTTTATTAATAATCTTGTTGAAGAATGCCTAATTAAAGTAGAAGAAAAAGAACATTCAAAATACTTTAATCAAAAAATAGATCGAATTATTACACATCCTAAGTTTGGTATACCGATTTTCTTCATG
>DAOWHG010000037.1 GCA_030641535.1 Mycoplasmatota bacterium
ACTTGAAGCAAAAGAAATTGGATTTATCTAATGAGTACTTACAAATATAAAATCTATGACATCAATTATGTTGTAGATGGAGATTTAAACTCAGGTAAAGAAATCATCATAATTCTTAACGGAATTATGATGTCATCAAAGAGTTGGGAAATATTTGTTAAGCCATTCACAAAAGACAATGTCTTAATTCGTTATGATATGTTTGATCAAGGAGAAACTTCCAAGCTTGATTATGATTATACTCAAGAAATTCAAGTTGAATTATTAAAGCACCTTCTAGATCATTTGAAAGTTAAGAAAGTAAATATTGTTGGAATAAGTTATGGAGCAAGCATTGCTTTACAGTTTGCTGCTAAATATGAAAACTATATTAATAAGATGGTAGTAGCTAACGTTGTTTCAAAAACATCTAAATGGCTTAAAGCTATAGGCGACGGGTGGAACTCTGTAGCTAGTACTAGAGACGGTCTAGCGTACTACAATATCTCAATACCTTATATTTACTCACCTCAGTTTTACACAAAAAATATAAACTGGATGGAAGAAAGAAAAGAATTTTTGATACCTTTATTTAGTAATCCTGTATTCTTAGATGCAATGGTGAGACTAACAAAAAGTGCTGAAACACATGATGTTGAAAAAGATTTGAAAATGATAAAAGTAAAAACTTTAATCATTTCATCTGATGAGGATTTTTTAACTCCAGTATTTGAACAAAAACATCTTCATAGTAAATTACAAAATTCTAATTTAGTTATAATTCCAGAATGTGGACATGCGAGTATGTACGAAAAACCAGAATTATTCACATCTCTTGTTCTTGGATTTATTAATAATATTCAAGAAGAATTAATCGTTTAGGAGGATATTATGGAAAAGAAAAAAGTATTATTACCTAATGGTGAAACTTATTATTATATTGATGAAGGAAATAATGAAGAAGTAATACTCTTAGTACATGGAAATATGAGTAGTGGTGTTCACTATAAACCTTTAATTGAAAGATTTAAAGGTAGCTACCGTGTAATTGCACCTGATATGAGAGGTTTTGGAGATTCTACTTACAATAAAAGAATAGAATCTTTAGAAGATTTAAGTGATGATTTATTCTTGTTCCTAAAAGAATTAAACATCACAAAAGTTCATATCGCTGGTTGGTCTACTGGTGGAGCAGTTGCTTTAAAGTTAGCTGCTAAACACAGTGAGATGATTGATAAGATTATTCTTATTGAATCAGCATCATATAGAGGATATCCAGTATTCAAAAAGGATGAAAATAATCAACCTATTATTGGAGTGTCATATGATACTATTGAAGAACTAGCGAAAGATCCTGTGCAAGTGTTACCAATAGTTAATGCATTTAAAAATAATGATATGGCTACAATTAAATATATCTGGGATTTATTAATATACAATGTCAATAAACCTAGTGAAGAAGATGACTTACTATATCTAAAAGAAACAATGAAACAAGTAAACATTGTTGATATTGATTGGTGTCTAACAAGATTTAATATGTCTCATTTCACAAATGGAGTAACTGATGGAGATGGAAGTATTGACAACATTAAATCTCCGGTATTATCACTTTGGAGTGAAAGTGATATTGTTGTGCTAGAATATATGATAGATGAAACAGTAAAAGCTTTAAAAGATGTTAAAAAAGTTATTCTGAAGAGTTCAGGACACTCTCCTCTAGTTGATTGTCCTAATGAGCTTTACGAACTAATAATTAATTTTATATAAACAACCTCCTTAAAAGAACACCGATTATGGTGTTCTTTTAATATAAAAATAAAACCGTCAATTGACGGTTTTTATTAGTTCTAATAGTGTTTTACTCTATATTTCCCAAGGATCATTATCTTCGTGGCTGTCAAAATTTTCATAGCTATTCAGATTCCTGAAATTATTATCATATACTTCAACTTTATTTCTTTTGATTAATAAATAACTTAAAAGGAATCCAGTAATTATTCCTCCAACATGTCCGGCAATACTTATATTAGACATTAAGAATGTAAAGACCATATTCATTAATACAAGTCCTTTAATTGATTGGGCATCAGATACACTCATTAAATCTTTACGGTAGATAGTGATAAACAGCAAACTACCTAATGCTCCAAAGATTGCCCCACTTGCTCCAATAGTTAAATTATTGCTTGTGAATGTAACTAAGAGACCTGCCCCAATTCCACTTAAGAAATAAATAACTGCGAACTTTCTTGATCCAATTAATCTTTCTAAAGAACTACTTAATATATATAATCCAATAATACCGTTAGATATAAAATGAATAATACTTCCATGTAAAAACATTGAAGAGATTATTCTCCACCATTCCCCATCCTTAACAACGGGTGCCCAAAGTGCACCTAAGTTGAATAGATTAGTTGAAGTAAATCCTCCAGTAACAAGAACCACAAGTAACATTATAAGATTAATTATTATTAAAATAGATGTTACTGGTGCTTTCTTAAAGTATTCTTTTAAGTCTCCATCACGAACAAAGATAGACATAATATCTTCCTCCTAAAATTTAAATTTTGTAAACAGATAAGGATATAATCCAAATCCACCAAAGGCAATTAAGAAATATCTTAACATATTAAAGAAATTCATTAAATCTGTACCTTCTTCAGCAAATATTCCAAATAGTAATTTGAATCCTTGTTGGATACCAACCATTATAACAAGTCCAAATGCTACTCTCAATACCTTATGTAATAATTTTACATCTAATGTAAAATTAACATATTTCTTCTCAATCATTATTCCAACTACAAATCCAATAAGTAACCCGTAGCTTTTAAAGAAATCTTCACCATTGATAATTACAACAAATGGTAAGATTACTATAATAAATAAAACATACAATCTATGTAGTCTTACTGTATCGGCGTGATACTTATCATAAACAAAATACATTAAGTATGCAATACCAAGTCCAAGAACAGCAGCCACTATTACATCTTCTAAGAAGTGAACTCCTAAATACATTCTACTTAACATCATGAAGATAACTAAGATAGTAGATACAATGAAAAACATTTTCTTTTTAGTAAAAAATGATGCACTAAATAAAACTGTACTAAAGTTCTGAGTATGCCCACTTGGGAAACTTTTACCTCCAGCAGTTTCAGGTCTTAAGTTTTCTACTAAGTCAGGATATTTCTGAAAAGGTCTAGGAGCAGCAACGATATTCTTAATAATCGTATTTACAGTCGCAGATAATCCTAAAGTAATAGCCATAAATTCTCCCATTTTTTTATCATAAGTATAATAAACAATACCAAAGATTAGAATGTAAACATATTCTTCACCTAAAAATGATATAAAACTAAAGAAAAAATCAAAGAATCCATTTCTTAATTCCTGTAAAAATACTACAATATCAATTGTCAATTTAATCACTCCTATATATTATTTGATTACTTAGTACATCAGTGTTTTAATCATTCTATCGATACTAATTTCTTTAAAAGGCTTTAACATTTTTCTTAAATCATCTTCATCGTATCTTGTATTAAGTAATGCCTTTTCTAGTTTAATTGTGTTTTCAAATGAATCAATTGTTATATCTTTAATCATTCCATTTCTAATAATTAGAGTGAAAAGCATTCTATTTTCATATTCTCTTTTAATTAAGAATTCACTAGATTCACCATAATTCCACTTCCAGTTATTATATTTTTTCTTAACTAATTGATTTATCTTATTTAAATCTAAATCATCTAGATTATAAACTTTGTTTCCCACTTCACCTTCAAATAGTTGGTGAAGAAATAAAACTCTAAACATTGAGACTGTCATTTGCTGTTGGAGATATTTCTTGATATTTACTAGTTCAACTTTTTCAATATGTTGAACTAGATTGAAGTTTTTAAGATTTGAATCAACAAATATAATTCCATGATGAATCATTTTATCTTTATATGTGTTTTGATAATTTATTGAAATTTTATCTTTTCCAATGTATAGATTATTTTTGTTTCTTATAGTAGCTTTTATTCCCATACCTTGTAAGATATCTACAACTGGATTTAGAAAAATTTTATAGTTGTCAGTCTTATTCTTATGATTTTTTGTAACAAACGCAAAGTTTATATTCCCTAGGTCATGATAAATTGATCTACCCTCAGTTGTTCTTCTAATTACAGGAATATTGTTTTTCCTTAGAAAATACCCATCTAATTCCTTAAATGGATTTTGATTTCTCCCAATAATTACGCATTTGCTGTTTTGCCAGATGAGAACAAAATCCTCATCTAAATTTAAATATTTTAGCACATATTCCTCAACAGCTAAATTAAACCTTGGATCAGTATTATTATTGATAATAGTAAGCATAATACCATTCCTCCCATTATCTAAATTTTATTACAAATCGATGAAAAAAGCAAAACAAATAAATTGCAACGCTTTCATTAGCACTCTTTACTTGACAGTGCTAATTTCATATTGTATAATGATTATCGTACATAAGAAAAAAGTAACTCAAGGAGGAAATAAATATGGCCAAAACAAAGCAATTTAAAACAGAATCACAAAAGCTATTAAACTTAATGGTAAATTCAATATACACACATAAAGAAATCTTTTTAAGAGAGATTATTAGTAATGCGAGTGATGCTATTGATAAACGTCATTACTTAGCATTAACTAATACTGAGTTAATGACAGATTATAATATTTCAATTGAATTAGATGAAGAAAACAGAACTATTACAATAAGTGATAATGGTGTTGGACTTACTGAAGATGAGTTAGTTAATAATCTTGGGACTATCGCAAGAAGTGGATCAAAAGAATTTGCTGATTCATTGGATAATGCTGATATCGAAATTATTGGACAATTTGGAGTAGGGTTCTATAGTGCTTTTATGGTTGCCCAAAAAGTTACTGTAATTACTAAATCAGTTAATAGTGAAGAAGCCTTTAAATGGGTAAGCACAGGAACTAGTACTTACACAATTAGTAATACTGAAAAAGAGGAAGCAGGAACAACTATTATTTTAGAACTTCGTGATAACAATGAAGAAACTGAGGAAAACTATAATGATTACTTAACTGAATACACAATTAAAGATTTAGTTAAGAAATATAGTGATTATGTTAGATACCCAATTAAAATGGATGTAACTAAATATGATTATCCTGAAGACAAAAAGAAAGATCCGATTGTTTATAAAGAATTAGAAACATTAAATTCTATGATTCCATTATGGAAAAAAAATAAATCAGAGATTACATTAGAAGAATACAGTGATTTTTATAAACATCAGTTTAATGATTACACAGAACCATTAAAAGTAATTCATTCAAAAGTTGAAGGAATTACTACTTATACAAGTTTACTATTCATCCCTAAAAAAGCACCGTTTGATCTTTATTCAGAGAAATTTGAAAAAGGGCTTCAATTATATAGCAAAGGTGTCTTTATCATGGATAAGAATAAAGATCTAATTCCTGATCACTTTAGATTTGTTAGAGGATTAGTAGATTCAAGTGATTTGAATTTAAATCTATCAAGAGAAATGTTGCAAAAAGATGTTCAACTAAAGAAAATCGCAAAAACTGTTGAAAATAAAATAAAATCAGAGTTAGAAAAAATGCAAAAAAATGAAAGAGATTCATATAATGAATTTTATCAAATTTATGGTGTAAATCTTAAATATGGTATGTATGAAGGTTATGGAGCTAACAAAGAATTACTTCAAGATCTTATTATGTTTAAAACAACTAAATCTGATGAATTCATTACATTAAAGGAATATGTTGAAAGAATTCAAAAAGGACAAAAACATATTTACTATGCATCAGGTAAAACGAAAGAATCAATTCTTTCTTTACCACAAATGGATTTATTAAAAGATAAAGATTATGAAGTATTATTATTCACAGATGATATTGATGAATTTATGATTAATATATTAATGAAGTATGATAAACTTGATTTTAAATCTGTTGCTCAAGGAGACCTTGATCTAATTGATAAAAAGGAAGAAAAAGAATTAGATAAATTAAACGAAGAGAAAAAGTCTTTATTAGATACTTTAAAAGAAGGATTAGAAGAAAAAGTCTCAGAAGTTAAATTATCAAAAAGATTAAAAGAAAGTCCTGTATGTTTAGTAAGTGGAGAAGGATTGTCGATGGAGATGGAAAAAGTTCTTCAAAACATGCCAACAGGTAAAGAAGCAAAAGCTACTAAAATATTAGAAATTAATCCAAATCATGATTTATTTAAGACTCTTGAAAAAGTGTATGAAAATAATCCTGAAAAGGTTAAGGAGTATGCGAAAATATTATATAGTCAAGCTCTATTAATTGAGGGATTACCTCTAGAAAATCCATCAGAGTTCTCTAACCTAATGGTAAAGTTAATGATTGATTCAAACAAATAGACTTAAATATAGGCATTAAGATTTAATGAATCTTAATGCCTTTTCATATGATTTCTTTTTTGAGATTTTCTATTTGTATGGTATAATTTTACTATATAGAATGTGCACAAATTAAAAGGTTATAATAAAATATAATCTTTTAAAAGTGAATTTAGGAGGTAGAAATATGGCAAGTAAACTACTAGTTTTTCAAAGTGATTTTGGTCTTTTAGAAGGATATGTTTCTCAAATGTATGGGATATCAGCTCAAGTTGATCCTGCACTAAAAATGTATGACATAACTCACAATATTCCTCAATTTGATGTGTGGAAAGGATCTTATTCTTTATATCAGTCATGTTATGCATGGCCAAAAGAAACTGTATTTGTGAGCGTAGTAGATCCAGGAACAGGAACTCATCGAAGAAGAGTTGTTGTTTTAACTAAGGCAGGACATTATATTGTTTCTCCAGATAACGGTTCTTTAACTCATATTAAGAATTGTGTTGGAATTGAAGAAATTAGAGAAATTGATGAAACAAAAAACCGAGTAAAAGGTAGTGAAAACTCTGATTTATTCCTCGGAAGAGATGTCTACGCATATACTGGAGCTAAACTAGCAAGTGGTATAATTACTTTTAAAGAAGTTGGTCCTAAAGTAGATGTTGAAAGTATTCATTCATTTAATTTAAGTAAACCACGAATTATCGGAAGTGAAGCAATTGGATCAATGGATATAGTTGATGGACACTTTGGAATGCTTTGGAGTAACATCCCAATTGAGCATTTAGAAGAATTAAATGTTAAATATGGAGACTATCTCAATATTATTATTTACTACAAACGACAACAAATGTATAAGAATCGAGTATTATTTGGACAATCTTTCACTAGTGTTGAAAAAGGTGAAGATCTTGTATATAAAAACGCAATTGGTAATGTAGCTATTGGTACTAGTTTAGAAAACTTTGCTCATAAGTATAATCTAAAAGCTGGTATGGGATGGTCTATAAGTATTATCACAAATTAAAATTAAAAAGAAGATTTGAGGGAATTCCTCGAATCTTCTTTATTTATCATGATAAAACTCATCTAATAATCCTTCTTCAATAAATTTAATCATTTCTTCAGTTGGAGCTGGAGCGAACTGAATTCCTTTATACAGTTGTAACTCTTTAACTATTTCTCTGCTAGATTTCACTAAAGTATAAGGTCTTTTGGTTGCCATTGAACTCACAGCGTCACAGACACATAGTATTTGAGCACCTAAAGGGATTTTCTCCTTTTTAAGGTTATCAGGATACCCCTCGCCGTTCCACCACTCATGGTGGTGTTTAACGAGCAATGCGATTTCCTTTAAATCTTCAGATTTACTTAGAATTTGATATCCAAATAAAGGATGATCTTTTATCTGATCGTATTCTTCTAAAGTTAATTTTTCAGGTTTATTAATGATATCACTTGGGATACCTACTTTTCCAATATCGTGGACGATTCCTGCCCAGTAAGAATTATATATATCTTTTTCATCTAGGTTCATTCTAGTTGCTATTCGTTCTGCGAGATGTGCTACTTCTTCACTATGTCCACCTGTATAGTGATCATATAGTTCAAGTGTTCTAATTAAACTCAAAACGATATCGTTCTTCAGATTATTATTCTTATAGTTCAAATAGTTTACTTCATAGAAACTATTCATTAACTTCTGATAAGATCTAAAGTTGTCTAAATCATATGAAGTAAATGATTTATCTGAACCTTTCATAATATCAAAACTCATCCCGCCAACAATGCTTTTTTCAACAAAAATATTAAATCTAATTGAATGTTTTAAAGTTGGGTATATCTCATTGAACTCGGAGTATTTGCTTTTCAACTTATTCATGACAGTTTTTTCGCCCTCTCTTATGATAATCGGATCGTTTATATCCCACTCAAAGGCTTCAAGGTCATCAAAGTACCTATTCAGTATTTTGATATCATATCCATATGCAGCAATAAACTTTAAATCCTCTTCAGATTTTATATAACAAGAAGCATAATCGTAATTTTCAAATACTGTAGTAGCTATATTAAACATTTGAATTAAGTAACTTTCATCAATTTCTACGTTTTCGTGTAATAACTCATCACTTAATCTAAACAATGTGTTAGTAGAATCAAGTAAATTTTCAAACTTACTATTTGATTCTTTTAATAATAGGTTACCTTTTTCAAGGTTTGCGAGTACCATTTTAGTTATGATTGCAATTGTTGATAAAACAAAGAGAAAGAGATTCAATCCAAATATATACAAGCCTAAGTTATTAATGCTTGAAGTATCAATTAACAGTTGATACATTAAAACATAAATTCCATTTATTGTGATAATCATTCTATAACTAAAGAAAAATGATATTACGAAGAAGAATACCATGAATATGAATGAAAAATTTTGAAAAGAGAAATAGCTATTTATATCCGTAAAAATCAAGAATGAAAACAATGTAAATACTAATAAATACAATCCAGAATAGATTGTATTTTTATTATCTTTAATAAAATCTTTATCATAATGGAATGAAAAAATTATAGTCATACCAAATATCATAATCCCACTAAAATCACCGAAAGTCCATCTAATAGATGTTGTTAGAAAGTCAGTACATTGATTAGCAAATAAGATAACAGAAACAGAAATTATTGCACCTATTAAACTTACCGAAAGAGCAGCAATAGTAAATTGTAATGCTCTAGCATAAGATAATTTAACAACTGATTTTGTTCCTTCCATAATTTTGTTAAACACATAAGATTCAAAGAGAGTTGAAATAGTAAATACTATAGAAAATAATATAGTAATATATATTTGCTCATCTAGAAGGGCAAATCTAGCGACTAAATGAGCTATTATTAGACCAGAAGCAAGTCCTGGTAATACTTTTTTACCATGAGCATAATAAAATCCAACTGCAAATCCAGCAGCTGGCCATAAAGCTGATGCTACAAAAGCATCGTTAGTATAAAG
>DAOWHG010000014.1 GCA_030641535.1 Mycoplasmatota bacterium
AATGCTTCATTTGTATATGATGGTGCAATTACTATTTCAAGGAATATCTTGTTTAATTCAACCGCTAATTTCTCAGTAACTTCTCTATTTACTGAAACGATACCACCAAAGATTGAAACTGTGTCACTTCTGTATGCAAGATCAAACGCGTCAATTATATTACTCGCTGAACCCACTCCACAAGGATTCATATGCTTAAGTGCTACAACTGTTGGACTTGAAAATTCCTTTAAAATGTTTATTGCTGAGTTCGCATCTTGAATATTATTATATGAAAGAGGCTTACCATTTAAAACAACTGCATTCAATAATGAATATTGAGAATCACTTGCTTTATAAAACGATGCTTGTTGATGTGGATTTTCTCCGTATCTTAATTCTTGAGAAAACTCATAAGTCATTGTTAAGGATTCAGGATTATTTATATTGCAAGCTTTTGTTAAGTAGTTAGAAATACATGCATCATAAGCTGCAGTTAAGCGAAACGCTTTTGCACTTAATTCTTTCTTTAGTTTTAACTGTGTATCCCCAAATTCACTTATTTCTCCCAGAACACTTTTATAGTCTAATTTATCTGTAACCACAGTTACAAACCGATAATTTTTGGCAGCACTTCTAATCATTGAAGGACCCCCAATATCTATTTGTTCTATCGCTTGATCAAATGTTGAATTTGGATTAGTAATTGTTTCTTTAAAAGGATATAAATTCACACAAACTAAATCAATATACTTGATTTGATTTTCTTTTACTTCTTTAATATGATCATTATTATTTCTCAAAGCTAATAATCCACCATGAACTAATGGATGAAGTGTTTTAACTCTTCCATTTAATATTTCAGGAAATCCAGTTACTTCTTCAATTGATATAGTTGGTATGCAGTTATCTTCAAGAACTTTTTTTGTTCCTCCCGTTGATATTATTTCATAATCATTACTAACAAGTCCTAAAGCAAACTCTACAATATCTATTTTGTCGCTAACGCTTAATAAGGCTCTTTTCATATTGCTCCTCCAATATTTTTTGAATAGTTTTCGAATATAAACTATGCTCCACTTTATGAATTTCTCTTTCAATATCACTTAATGAATATTCTGGGTATATCTTTATTTCTTCTTGAGATATAATATCCCCAGTGTCTATCCCTTTATCAACATAATGGATTGTTACACCAGTTTTTAAAGCATTGTCGTTATAGGCTTGTGCAATTGCATCTTTACCTTTATATAATGGTAACAATGACGGATGAATATTAATAATTCTGCGTTCGTATTCATCTAAAATTGTTTTACCTACTATTTTCATATATCCTGCTAATACAATTAAAGTAATATTTTCTTGTCTTAATTTTTGTAATATTTCAACCTCATATTCTTTCTTGTTTTTATAGCTCTTACTATTAAATATATAAACATTTAGCCCAAGCTCTAAAGCCATTTTTGCAGAGACTGAATTTGGCTTATCAGATACAAAAAGAGATATTGAAGCATTTAATGTTTTTTCTTTGATTGCCTGATGAATCGCAAGAAAATTGCTTCCTGTTCCTGAAGCAAAAATAGCAATATTATTCATTAATCTATTTCAACTCCTTCTACATTTGTTACTTCCCCTATTACTTTAGGATTGTAATGAAATGTGTTCAGTATTGAAATTGCTTTTTCTACATCTTTTTCTTCGACTATTACAATCATCCCAATTCCCATGTTGAATATATTAAACATTTCACTTTCTCTTATATCACCTAATTTTTGGAGAATAGCGAAAATAGGCAATACTTCAAAACTATCTTTTTGGATTTTTACACCAAGATTTTGTGGGATAGCTCTTGGTATATTTTCAATAAATCCCCCACCTGTTATATGAGCTATTGAATGAACTTTAACTTTTGACAAAAGCTCTAAAATCCCCTTAACATATATTTTGGTTGGTGTTAATAATTCTTTTTCTAGATTACATCCAAGTTCATCGAAATTTGAAGATAGCTCATAATTATTATCTTCAAAGAATATTTTTCTAACTAATGAGTATCCATTAGAATGTATTCCTGAAGAAGCTAATCCAATTATTTTATGTCCTAATTTAACATTGTTAATATTCAATAACTTGCTTTTTTCAACTACTCCTGTTGTATATCCTGCTAAATCATAATGTCCATCGCTATACATGTTAGGCATCTCAGCAGTTTCTCCTCCAATCAAGCTTGTTTCAGCTTGTACACACCCTTCACTAATCCCTTTTACAATTTGCTCAATAATATTAGGATCCACTTTTCCAGTCGCTATATAGTCTAAAAAGAATAACGGCTTAGCTCCGCATGTAATCACATCATTTACACACATAGCTACTAAATCAATACCAATTGTATCATGTTTATTGGCCTTTTGAGCTATAAGTAATTTTGTCCCAACACCATCAGTTCCTGATACTAAGATTGGTTCTTTAATATCATATTTCGATAGATCAAATAATCCTCCAAAATTTCCAATATCACTCATTGAACCCTTGTTTAAAGTTTTTGAAGTATGTTTTTTTATTCTTCTAACTGATTCGTATCCACGTTCTAAACTGACACCTGATGACTTATATTTGTCTGACATATTATCCTCCTAGAACTTTCCATCTTTATTCGCTTCTTGAATATCTTGGTAAATATAAGTAGGATAGTTTCCTGTGAAACATGAAAGGCATAGTTGTGATCTACCCATTGCATTTAAGAATCCTTCAACTGATATATATGCAAGTGAATCTGCCTTTATCATTTCTTTAACTTCATTTATTGAGCACCTCGCCATTATTAACTCATCATAAGTTGATGTATCTACACCATAAAAACAAGGATGAGTAATTGGTGGAGAAGCTATTCTTAGGTGAACTTCTTTTGCACCTGCATCTCTTAATAGTTGAATTATTTTTTTTGCGGTAGTTCCTCTTACCATCGAATCATCAACAACGATAACCCTCTTACCGTTCACAATAGAACGGACAGGAGAGAGTTTCATTTTCACTCCTTTTTCACGCATTTTTTGTGAAGGGGTTATAAATGTTCTTCCAACATACCTGTTTTTAATCAACCCCATTTCCGCAGGTATTTTTGATTCCTCTGAATATCCTAGTGCAGCTGAAACAGATGAATCAGGAACCCATATTATAATGTCAGCATCGACAGGATTCTCTCTAGCTAAAGCTCTTCCCGTTTCTTTTCTTGAAGTGTGAACATTAATTCCTTCAATATCCGAATCTGGTCTTGAGAAATATATATATTCCATTGCACACATATTTTTATAAGTTTTTTGAGCATAAAAGTCTGAAGTAATATTGCTTTTTTCATCAATTATAATAACTTCTCCAGGTAACACATCTCTTAAAAACTTAGCTCCAACAACTTCAAATGCACAAGTTTCACTTGATACCACATAACCACCATTTAATGTTCCAATTGACAATGGTCTTAAAGAGTTTTTGTCACGCATAATATATAGTTTATCCCTTGTCATAGCCAAAAAGGCGAAAGCACCTTCTAATCTATTTAGTGCTTGTTTGATTGCTTCAACTCTATTTGTTTGATTATCTTTTTTTATTAAATGAGCAAAGATTTCTGAATCCGAAGTTGATTGAAAAATAGATCCTTGTATCTCGAGAAATCTTCTTAATTCATTTGAATTAACAATATTACCATTATGGCAAAGACCAAAATCTCCAGTATGATGTTTAAACAAAAACGGTTGAACATTTTCTATCCCGCCACCACCATTAGTTGAATATCTAACATGCCCAATTGCCATATTTCCTAAAAGGTTCGATAGGTTATCTTCATTAAATACTTCTGTCACAAGTCCTTCCCCTTTAAGCTTGTACATTTCATTCAAATCAGAGGATACAATCCCACATCCTTCCTGCCCTCGATGTTGAAGAGCATGAAGACCATAGTAAATAACTTCACTTGCGTTAGATACATTTATAGCGCCAAAAACACCACATTCTTCATTGAATTTGTCATCATATAAAATATAAGAATCGCCCATTATTTTTCACCTTCAATCTATTCTATTTAATATTTCTAAATATGCTTCTTCAATACTTCCTAAATCTCTTCTAAAACGATCTTTATCTAATTTTTCAAGAGTATCTTTATTCCAAAGACGACAAGTATCTGGACTTATTTCATCAGCTAACAAGATTTCTCCTTCACTATTTTTACCAAATTCAATTTTGAAATCTACTAAGATAATATTCTCTTTAATAAATAAATCAGTAAGAATATTATTAATCTTAGAAGTGATTACATACATGTTTCTTAGTTCTTCATATGTGCATATTCCCATTGCTACTGCGTGATGGTCATTTATCAATGGGTCTCCCAAATCATCATTCTTTAAACAAATCTCAAATATTGTATTAGAAGGTTTTGTCCCTTCTTTAATAACTAATCGCTTTGCCATAGAACCCGCAATCAAATTTCTAACTATAAATTCTAAAGGAATAATTTCAACTTTTTGACATAGTTGAGTTCTATCATCTATTTTCTTTACAAAGTGATTTTTTATTCCTTTTTCTGTTAATTTCGAAAAAAGAATTTCAGTAATTTTATTATTTATTATTCCTTTATTCAGTATTTCAGCTTTTTTAACTCCGTTAAAAGCTGTCGCATCATCTTTATAGTAAATATGTACAAAATTCGGTTCTTTTGCTTGGTAGATAATTTTTGCTTTTCCTTCATAAAGTTGTTCTAAATTAATCATTAATTTTCACCTGTCCTTTAAAATAGTTAATCGCATTTATAAATATATTTTGATTTTTGTTTCCTAAAATATTTTTATGTAAGCCATCTTCATATCTTTCTGAGTGACCCATTTTTCCCAGAATTAAGCCATCTTTTGAAATAATTCCTTCAATAGCGTGTGATGACCCATTTGGATTAAACATGGGATTATATGTTGCTTGATTATCACCATCTACATATTGAAATGCAATTTGATTATTATTAATTAATTCTTGATACTGATTCATTTCACAAATGAATTTACCTTCACCATGAGAAATTGGAATTGTGTGATTATCGTTAATTTTAAATGATGATAACCAAGGTGAAGAGATTGAAGATACTTTTGTCTTAATAAATTTTGATACATGTCTGTTAATAGAATTCTTAAATAGTATTGGATCACTCTTGCTTATATTTTGAACAGATCCATAAGGTAGTAATCCTGACTTAGTTAGAGCTTGAAACCCATTACAAATACCAAGAATTAAATGTTTTTTATTTAGAAAATTTGTTATCGCTTCTGCTACTTTTTTATTTCTTAAAACATTCGCAATGAATTTTCCACTACCATCAGGTTCATCTCCGCTGCTAAATCCACCACTTAACATTATGATGTGTGAATTATCAATATGCTCAACAAATTCGTTAATTGAGTTATTAATATCTTCTTCTGTTTGATTCTTAAAGACAAATGGAATAACATTTGCACCATTTTTTATAAATGTTGATTCTGAATCGTATTCACAGTTTGTTCCTGGGAATACTGGAATAAATACATTTACTTCCTCTATCTTCTTAATTTCACTACTGAACCCTTTAGCTGTATTAATCTTTTTGATTTCTTCTACTCTTTCTTCATTGTGATAAATCGGATAATTTGATTTATAAAGTTCTCTGTTTTTCATTACACAATTATCAATACTAATACTTTCTTCATTTATCATAATTGTCTTACTTGAATTAGTAGCTCCTAAATATATTAAGTTATCATATTCTAACTCAACAGCTGATTCAATCAAGATTGAACCATAATCATAATCAAACAAAGGTAAATTAGTCTTTATATTGAACCCTGTTTTATTTCCAAATGATGATTTAATTAAGGCTTCAGCAAGCCCTCCAAACTCAAGAGCTGTTGCACTAATAATATTCTTGTTGTTAATATGTTTTTTTATAAACTCGAAGTTTTTACTTAGCACTTTAAAGTTTGGTAGATGTTTACTATCTTTATTGTGTTTAACCAAGTATAAATAGCTATCTGTTTTTTTAAATTCTGGAGAAATTATATTGTTTTCCTTATCAACTGCGACAGCGAATGAAACTAAAGTAGGGGGAACTGATATATCATTATAAGTTCCGCTCATTGAATCTTTACCACCAATCGCAGATAACGAAAATTCTTTTAATGTTCTCATTGCGCCAAGGAGAGAACCAAGAGGTTTAGACCATGATAAGTTATTAGCATTCAACTTTTCAAAATACTCTTGAAAAGTGAATCTAATATTTTTGTAGTCTCCACCTGTTGCGACTATTTTAGACATTGATTCTATAACAGCAAACATTGAACCATGGTAAGGACTCCATTCTGAAATATAGGGATTGAATCCATAAGCCATTAGACTTACTGTTTTTGTTATTTTATTTTGAACAGGTATTTTATGAACACTAGTTTGAGTTTTAGTTAATTGGTATTTTCCTCCAAAAGGTGCAAGGACTGTAGTTTTTCCAACTGTTGAATCAAACATTTCAATAAGTCCTTGTTTTTCAGAGATGTTCTTGTCAATTAAAAGTGACATAACTTTTTCTTTTATTGAATTACCTTTATAGTCTTTTTTAAATGGTGTTTTTTCCCTTATAATTGGAAACTTAACTTTTACAATTTGTCTGATACCCGAAGTATTAATGAAGTCTCTTGAAATATCACAAATAATTTTATCATTCCATTTCATTATTAAACGATTATTCCCTGTGATTGTCGCTATTTGCACTGCCTCAATATTCTCATCATGACAAAGATTAATAAACTCTTTTTTATCTTTAGCTGAAATCACTACTGACATTCTTTCTTGAGATTCACTAATAGCTAGTTCAGTACCGTTTATACCATCATACTTTGTTGGAACTTTATTTAGGTTAATTTCAATTCCATCAGCTAATTCTCCAATTGCAACACTTACTCCTCCAGCCCCAAAGTCATTAGATTTTTTTATTAACTTTATTACTTCATGTTTTCTAAATAATCTTTGGATTTTTCTTTCTTCAGGAGCATTCCCTTTTTGGACTTCAGCACTAGATGTATCAATTGATGTATCATCATGAATTTTAGATGAGCCTGTTGCTCCACCTATTCCGTCTCGCCCTGTTTTCCCTCCAAGCAATATTACGATGTCCCCTAGAATCGGCTTTTCTCTTCTCACAATATCAGCCTTTACTGCGCCAATTACTGCGCCAATTTCCATTCTTTTTGCAATATAACCTTCATGATATATTTCATTAACAAAGGAAGTCGCAAGTCCTATTTGATTTCCATAAGATGAGTATCCTAATGCAGCAACTTTTGAAATCACTTTTTGTGGTAATTTACCAACTAATGTTTCGGAAATGTCTTCTGTTATGTCCCCAGCCCCAGTAATTCTCATAGCTTGATAAACAAAACTTCTTCCACTAAGTGGATCTCTGATAGCTCCCCCTATACAAGTAGATGCTCCTCCAAAAGGTTCAATTTCAGTTGGATGATTGTGAGTTTCATTTTTAAACATTAAAAGCCATTTTTCATCTACTCCATCAACATCAACATCGATATATATACTCGCAGCGTTTACCTCATCACTTACTTCTAAATCATTGAGATTTCCTTTTTTAAATTCGTACTTAGCATTAATTGTAGCTATATCCATTAAGGTCTTTGGTTTGTCCACTCTATTTGTGTAGTCCCTTAAATCTTGATATATTTCATAAGATTTTTTAATATCTTCTGACAAAA
>DAOWHG010000019.1 GCA_030641535.1 Mycoplasmatota bacterium
AATAAGGATGTCTATAAGAAGTATTTTGTTCGAGTAGAAAACCCTATGAAAAAACCTGAAAGACTTGAGGGTGAATATGAAATATTCGATGGACGAGATTACTTATACACTCCTAGCAAACCTATCGTAGAAAGAATAAATGATCATGAATTCTATTTGTCTATCAAAGAAGGAAAATTTCATCAAGTAAAAAGAATGATTGGTCACTTTAGTAATAATGTAGTATACCTAAAGAGAGTGCAAATTGGTCAAATTAAACTAGACGAAACGCTAAAACTAGGTGAATATAAAGAAATCATTGACTACAAAATATAAAAAAAAGGCCTAGGCCTTTTTTATTTTTCCTTCATTATTATATCAATAAGATTATCTATAACGTAATTCAATTCCTCAAATGTTGTATCATTTCCAATAGAGAATCTTATAGTTGCATTTATATAATCTTCAGGTACTCTGATTTCGGTCAATACATGACTCGGCTCAATTGATTGGCTATCACATGCACTACCAGTAGAAACATATATTCCTTTTCGGTTTAATAAATATTCAAGCACTGTTCCATCAATTCCCTTGAATGATAAATTCAAGTTACCAGGTAACCTCTTTTCACCAATTTCAGGACCGTTTAAAATGTAGTCGATTTCTGCTTCATCTAATCTTTTTAAGAACATTTTTGAATAGGTATTTACGCGGTGTACATAGTCCTCAAGATTAGCTAATCCTACTTCAAGTGCTCTTGTCATACCGACAATATAAGCAACATTTTCGGTGCCAGCTCTTTGTTTTTGTTCTTGCTGACCACCGTGGAGTAACGGTGCTAACTTTGTACCCTCTTTAATGTATAAAAGGCCTATTCCCTTTGGACCATGAAACTTGTGTCCAGAGATGCTTAATAAATCAACATTCATCTTGGTTAAATCAAGAGATGTGTGACATGCTGCTTGCACTGCATCAATGTGTAAAAATGTATTTGCTTCATCACATATTTCACTTATTTCTTCAATATTTTGAATTGTACCTATTTCATTATTAGCCATAAAAATACTAACAATTAATGTATTCCCAGATACTAAAGATCTGAGATGATCTAGATCTACAAAACCTTGATTATCAACATCTACATAAAGAAGTGTATATCCTCTAGATTCCAAATATTGACAAGTATTTAAAGTTGCATGATGTTCTATTCTGGTTGTGATGATATCACTTTTTGTTCGGCTGTTTGCCGCAATACCTTTAATTGCCCAATTAGTAGATTCTGTACCACAACTAGTGAAGAATACTTCACTTCTTTTACAATTTAGTAATTCAGCTATTTTACTACGAGAGTTGTTAACTGCTTTTTTACTAGTTATTCCCGCTTTGTGTAAACTAGATGGATTACCAAATTCTTCTTTGAAAAATGGCATCATCACTTCAAGGACTTCTTTACTAACACTGGTAGTAGAAGCGTTATCTAAATAAACTTTCATTTACGTCGCCTCACTAACTCAAAGCTAAGTGATTTTATATCTTCAAAATTAATAAAATCAAGCTCTTTTAAGTAATCTGATCCGTTGATTATTGAAACATTGTTATCTTCAAACAATTCTATCAACTCAACTACTAATTCTTTAACGACAAAAGATTGATGAACAATACAAGGATCTTCATCGCCAAAAATATCTATGCTTCTTTCAATAATAATTGCCTCTTTAAAAGGTGTATCCAAGATATTGCCTTGATATAAAACTGTATCTCCTCTTTTAATAATAATTTTTTCTTTCATCTAAATCCTCCTATTAGAAAATTCTTGTGAAAAAGTAAATCGCGATTCCTAAGAAGAATAACGCGCTTAATAATTTGATAATGTGTAAATGTTCTCTAATCCAGTTACTTGTTGACATAACACCTTTTCCTTTAATAGCTATCACAGCTATAACAATCAAAGGTAATACAAACATTATATTATAGAAGAACAAAGCAACGTATGCATAGAAACTGTCTAAATAATGGATTCCATAGATAATCCCTAAATAGATTTGCCCTGTGCATATTAACTCTGTTACACTTAACGCTATTCCTAAAACAAAGGTTAGTCCTAAAACTGTGAATAATCCCTTTTTATTTTCTTTATCATTGATTAAATTAGTAAATGATTTGATTAACTTTTTATTATATTTTTGAACCCACTTTGGAAGTTGGTTTTTTACTTTTTCATATTTCTCTGATCTGCTCATAAAGAAATCATACATATTAAAGAGGAATAGGAATGAACATAAAAGTGCTACAAACCAGGATAATATAGTGTTTATTAAATGAGCTTGTGCTGAAAATCTTACTAAGAAGTTTAGTAAAAATGCACCTATAAAGAAATAAGAAACGAATAAAGCAAAGATATAAGTAACACTTACAAGTATTAATATTCGTTTATTATCACTAAATCCTAGTAAACTAACAAATAGTAACAACATTGCTATTGCACATGGATTAAATCCATCTAATAATCCCGCAAATAAAACAACTGCAAATCCAGCTATTCCAGTTATATCATCAAATATTTTATCCTCGATTATAATCACATCTTTTAATGGGTCATCACTTAAATCGAATATTGTATCATCATCTACAGCGGTTTGAATATCATCTAGTAATTTAAAATATTGATTCCCAGCAAAAATTATAGGAACAATTGCTTCGCTCTTACTTATTCCATAAGCAACGTTATATGCAGCAAATAAATTACTTGATTCTTGATCAAAAAGATCATATATTTCTACTGTGATCCCTTGATCTTCTAATTTCTTTATATAATCTTGATCTTCTTCATAAGTCCCTGCAGGACCATTAGGATATCCTACTAACTCTGAACACACTAAACAAGTAGCTTCTTTAAAGTAAATTACTTTTCTTTCAGCTGAATTTATTGGTGATTTAGTTAGAGTAATTGAAAACAAAATAAAAAGTAAAAAAGTTACAACCAGTTTAGTCTTTTTCATCTTAAGCACTTCTTTCTGTGAGCATATATTTATTTTACCATATTAATTATATGTTTTATATAAATTAGTGTCAAACAAAGCTATAATAATTAGTATGCAATCATTTGTCATTTTACTTGAAACCAATACACATTACCTATATACTATTGTTATGGTGATAAAATGAAAGAAAAAGTCTTAAACGCGGTATACGATTTGGTTGATGAAATCAAAGATAAAAAAGAGTATACTAGATTATTAGAATTAAAAGAAATAATGGATAAGGATAGTACTATTATAAATTTGATAACTAATTTTAATGAAGTAAAAGTTAAATATGAAGAAGTATCTAAATATGGAAAATACCATCCTGATTTAAAAGAAGTTAGAAATTTATTAGTGAATTCCAAAGAAGCTTTATTCACAAACAAAGTTGTTAGTGAATATAAGAGATTAGAAAAAGAAATACAAAAAATATTAGATGAAGTCTCACGAAAAATCGCCTTAAGCGTATCACCAAAAATCAAACATCCTAACGAGATAGGTCTAATAAACAAACACTAAAAGGAGTAATAATCATGGTAGATAGAAAGAGCTTGGTGGTCTATTTTAGAAATCCAAAAGCTATAAAACAAATGGCTGAATTTGGAGAAATAAAATACTACACTAAAAAGGGAAAATATGCAATATTGTATTTGAACAAGGAAGATCAAAGTAAAGTTACTGAGGATTTAATGAGACTTAAATTAGTAAGAAAAGTAGAAGAATCGCTATTTGAAAATGATGAATATAAGTTAGAATTTGATGTCAAGTAAAAATACTTGACAAGACACCCTGAGGGTGTTATACTTTGGTAGTTGAAAAAATAACTAAGGAGGAAATAACACAATGGCAGT
>DAOWHG010000047.1 GCA_030641535.1 Mycoplasmatota bacterium
ATTATACCGAAAATAACGATAAAAGTCTATGTTATTAAGCCCTCGGTTTTATTAAACGATGTCTGGAAAATCTAGTCAAATCTCTTCTATTTCCTAGTGTTAATGCTTTATATACTAAATTATAGTTTTTCGGATTCTTATATTGTATTAATGCTCTTTGCATTGCTTTATCTTCTTTTTTTATTGGGACGTATACTTTTTCCATTGTTCTAGGGTCTAGACCTGTATAGAACATACAAGTAGACATTGTCCCTGGTGTTGGATAGAAATCTTGAACTTGTTCAGGATAGTACTTTAAATCCCTAATATAACAAGCCAACTCTATAGCTTCCTTAAGTGTTGAACCAGGATGAGAACTAATTAAGTACGGAACTAAATATTGGTTCTTATCATGTTTCTTGTTTAGTTCATAGTATCTCTTAACAAAGCGATCATATAGTTCTCTTTTAGGTTTGTTCATCTTTTGAAGTACAACATCACTTATATGTTCTGGAGCAACTTTAAGTTGTCCAGAAACATGATGTTTCACAAGTTCATCAAAGAACTCTTTATTTTTATCATACATTACATAGTCGTATCTAATTCCACTTCTAACAAATACTTTCTTAATATTTGGTAACTCTCTAACTTCTCTTAATATGTTTAAATAATTACTATGAGATACTTTTAATAATGGACATGGTTTATCTTCAAGACATTGTTTATTAACGCATACTCCGTGTTTTACTTGTTTTTCACAAGCTTCATCATAGAAGTTGGCAGTAGGTCCTCCGATGTCGTGAATATAGCCTTTAAAGTCTTTATCTTTTGTAATCTTAATAGCTTCTTCCACTATTGATTTTTTAGATCTAGATTGGATTATTCTACCTTGGTGGTATGTTAGTGCACAAAAGCTACATCCTCCATAGCACCCACGATTACTTATAATAGAAAATTTCACTTCATCTATAGCAGGTATATGCCCTAGTTTTTTATAGATTGGGTGATAATTTCTTTCATAAGGAAGACTGTATATGATATCCATTTCTTCTCTTGAGATAGGTCTATTAGGTGGATTTTGAATTATGAAATGATTCTTATAAACTTCCAATAATGGTTTTGCACTTATATAGTCTGTATTATCATGTTTTATCATAAAGCTTTTCGCATATTTAAGTTTATCACTCAATATGTCATCATATGTTGGAAGCTTAATTGAGTTATCCGGTATATAATCTTTGTTATGAGTTTTATAAACAGTTCCTTTAATAAAGATTATATCTTTAATATCGAGACCACTCTTAAGATATTCTGCGACTTCAACAACACTTAGTTCGCTCATCCCGTAAACAAGTAGATCAGCTTTAGAATCAATCAAGATACTTTTTCTAACATTGTTCTTCCAATAATCGTAATGAGCTAACCTTCTTAAAGAAGCCTCAATTCCACCAATAATTATGGTGCTATTAGGATATAGTTCTCTTACTTTTTGAGAGTATCTAATAGTGGCGTAATCAGGTCTAAGGTCCATTTTTCCACCTGGAGAGTACATATCCTTTGATCTTCTTCTTTTTGAAACTGTATAATGGTTTACCATTGAATCAATATTCCCACTAGATATTAAGAATCCAAGTTTAGGTTTTCCTAACTCTTTGAAATCATTATCATTCTTTATGTTTGGTTGAGGAATAATCCCGACAGTAAATCCATAAGATTCTAAAACACGTGATATTATAGCCACACCAAAAGAAGGATGATCAACATATGCATCACCGCTAATAAAAACGAAATCTAATGCTTCGATATTTCTTTCTTTTAAATCTTCTTTTGATATTGGTAGAAACATAATATCACCTATTGTTAAATTTATAGTTTAATTCTTTCTTTAATTGTTTATAGTTTTTTGACAATTTACTTAGTAATAAATAAAAATTTGAAGAGTGATTTTGATGAACTAAATGTGATATTTCATGTAAGAACACATACTCTAAATACGATTCATCATAATTTACTAAATAAAGATTAATATTAATTGTTTTTTTTGTAGCATTACAACTTCCAAATCTCGAAGTCATATACTGTGTTTTAAAAGTAATTGTATCAATATTAATTAATCCATTTTTTAAATATTTTCTTTTCAAGTTTTCCAATTTTTCTAAAATAGCTGTTTTTTCCATTTTCTTATACTTGTTATATAGCTGGTCAACGGAAATGCTGGGCTCTTTTATTGTTGAGTTTTCATGATTGAACTTTAATTCATGAATGCTATCATCAGTAACTTTTTGATATTTGCATCCAAAATAATAGTAATCATTACTTTCTAATTTATTAGATTGAATACTTTGATATTTTTTTACGAATGAATCACTATTTTTTCTAATAAATTTAACTATATTCTTACGACTTTGATATTTAGAAGCGTTAATTTGAATATAGCCTTCTCTTTTAAAACGAAAATAAGTATTTTTGTTGTTTTTAAACGTTATTTGGTACTTTACTATATTATTGTTTAGTATTAATTCCTCAATCATAATATTCTTATTAGTTCTTTTAATACAACACTAGCATTTTTAGAAGCAAGTTCTAGAAACTTATTAAAATCCTCATTTTGATTTTCATCATCTAATATATCTGAAATGCTTCGATAAACAATAAATGGTATACCGTATATTGTAGCTGTGTGTGCTATTGCACCAGCTTCCATTTCTACTGCGTAAATATCCGAATACAACTCGTTAACTTCGGAAATAACATCTTTGGAATAAACAAACTGGTCACCAGAAGCAACCTTGCCTATTTTGAAGTCAAAATTAAGTTCTTTTAGAATCAGTTTTGTCTTGTTCAATAAGTTTTCATCTGCATAAAATAGTGCTTCAGATCCAGGAATTTGACCTCTTTTATATTTTCCAAAAGCTGTCACATCAACGTCATGATATAATACTTCTCTAGAAATAATTACATCCTTATGTTTTACTCCGTTTTGTCCTCCAGCTACACCAATATTGATTATACAATTTACATTAAAATTTTCTATTAACAAGGAAGTAGTGATGGCAGCATTAACTTTCCCAATTCCAGCTAAAACTAAGACAACGTCTTTATTATTTATTTGTCCCTTATAAAAAGTTCTTACTTTCAGTTTAATCTCTTCAACATTTTTCACTTCATTTAAGATAGCATCTAGTTCTTCGCTCATTGCTCCAATAATACCAATCATTTTATACCTCCTTTATTATTAAAATAAGAATGTTTTTAAACATTCTTATTTTACGTCAATTATTTTAACTTTAACTTCATTTCCGGTTTCTGTTTTTACTGATACTGTTTGACCTTTTTTGAATCCAATAATGCCTTTTCCAATTGGAGATTCGTTAGATATTTTACCTTTTTGAGGATCTGCTTCTAATGAACCAACTATCGTGTATTTCTGTTTCGGAAAATCGCCTACTTGGATTACTACAGTTTTCCCAATATTTACTTTGTTTGAAGTATCTTCTTTAATAATTTCATA
This sequence comes from Mycoplasmatota bacterium, assembly GCA_030641535.1. GTDB lineage: Bacteria > Bacillota_I > Bacilli_A > Izemoplasmatales > Izemoplasmataceae > JAFGXW01. The sequence goes on from DAOWHG010000047.1 coordinate 3,491, forward strand.
ATTTTTAAGAACGCCTTCTATTTCTTTTACTCTAGCTTCAATACGTGCTTGTTCATCTCTAGCTGCATCATAATCAGCATTTTCAGATAAATCTCCTTGTGCACGAGCTTCTCTCAAAGCATCAAGATTTCTCTTTCTGTCTACGTCTTTTAATCTTTCCAATTCATCCTTAAGGTTTTTAGCCCCTTGGAGAGTTAATTTATATGTATTGTCCATTTTGTTACCTCCATATCGAATTTATTATACTATATCTTACACTGAAATGATAGATTTTATTTTTGTGATAATTAAATCTACAGCTACATCATGATTTATATCATTTGGTATGATTATATCAGCATATCTTTTAGTTGGTTTTACAAATGCAAAATGCATTGGTTTAACAGTTTTTGTGTATTGATTAATAACACTTTCTAGAGATCTTCCTCTTTCGTCCATATCTCTTTTAAGTCTTCTAATAAAGCGAATATCATCATCTGCCTCAACATATAATTTGATATCGCATAAATCTCTAATTCTTGAATCTTCCATTATTAGAATTCCTTCTAAAATTATTATTTTTGTTGGAATCACAGTTTCAGTTTTTTTACTACGATTATGAGCTTCAAAATCATAGGTAGGTTTCACAATAGATTTTCCTTTGAATAAATCAAGTATTTGACTATACATTAAGTCATTATCAAGTGAAAATGGATGGTCGTAATTCACTAGGTATCTTTCTTCCATATTCATTTCTGATTGATCCTTATAATAATCATCGTGCTTAATTACTGTCACGTCCTCAATATTGAAAGATTCTACAATTTTATCTACTACAGTTGTTTTACCTGAAGCTGAACCTCCAGCAACTGCTATAAATACTGGTTTTTTCATGATCTTACCTCCTATATTTCATTAACAAAAGGAGTATTTATACTCCTCATGTAATATCTAGATGAATTTCATATATCATTATATTATAAATATGTTTTTTTTCAATGATTATGTTTGATTTTTCTAATCATATCGTATTTTGAAACTTTGAAAGGAATAAATATTTTTAGAATTTGTTTTGGATGTCTTGCAGCATCCAAAATATTCCCTTCTATATCTTTAATCTCGTCTACTTTGAATTTCATAGATTCTAAATGAGGAGAGAATATTTCTACTTCTTCTCCTGGGAGAAAATAGTTTCTTTGTTCAATAGTAGCTATATAGTTCTCTTCATCGTAATCTTTAACGAAAGCAATAAACTCTTGAGAAGGATTTTCGCTTCTCATATTGTATAGTTGTTCGTCTATTGTAGTCATTCCTTCCATAAATCCGTGGCTTGTAAGTCTGTTTTCAGCCTTTTTAATTTCTAGTAAATACTTTGGAAGATCCAAGTCTGAATCATTACAAATATCATCTATCAACCTACGATATGTATTAACCACAGTCGCTATATAATGAATTGATTTCATTCTTCCTTCTATTTTCAGTGAATCAACACCAATATCTATTAAATCTGAAATTTGTTTTACTGTTTGCAAATCTCTTGAGCTCATTGAGAAAGAAATATTATCATTTAATTTTGTATCTCCATCATAAATATCATAGTTCCATCTACAACTATGAGCGCAACCGCCTCTATTAGCATCGCGATCGGTCATATTGTTTGATAGTGTGCAACGTCCTGAGTAAGAAACACACATTCCGCCATGAATAAACACTTCAATATTACACTTGGTTTTGTTTCTCAATTCTGCAATTTCAAACTTGTTTAATTCACGAGCTAAAACAACTCTTTTAGCACCTTCATTATACCAAAAATTAACACTCTCATAATTTGTAAGGGAAACTTGAGTTGAAATATGAATTTCTAAATTGGTGTGTTTTTTAGCTGTATCGACAATAATTGGTGATGCGCAAATTATTGCATCAACTCCAACACTTTCCAAATCAACTAAGTAATCAACTAATCCATTCAGATTATCATTATGAGGAATAATATTTGTAGTTACATATACTTTCTTACCTAAGTCATGTGCAAAATCACATGCTTTCTTAATTTCGGGAATATCAAAATTAGAAGCGCGTGCTCTTAGACTAAACTTTTTACCACCAATAAATACTGCATCTGCACCATATATAAAAGCAATTTTTAACTTTTCCAAACTCCCCGCAGGAGCCAATAATTCAGGTTTCTTCATGATGACGCCATCTAATATTTCACATAGACTGTCTTCTTATACCAGAATCCAGAATCGTGATCAATTTCATATAGTTTAGACAATTCTTTTGCTTTTAAATCATAATTTGGTGTAGTTAATAATTGCTTATAATTTTTCGTGGTTTTTATTA
>DAOWHG010000053.1 GCA_030641535.1 Mycoplasmatota bacterium
ATATTAAAATGAACCCAGTTTAGTAGACACTTAATAAAAACACAAGCGATACTTATATATATCTTGTGTTTTTATTGAGGAATGATATAATATAAGTGTAAGATATTCTATTTATTTAAGAACAAATTAGTTAATTGATTTCCATGTCTGGCAGTACCAGGTGAAGTTGAGGAGTTGTGAATTAATTTTAGTAATAAATCTAGTAGCAATATTATCTTGTATTATTGAATTAAATTATCATTTAGTAAATTAGTAAATTAGTATGTAAGTAAATTAGTATATTAGTATATGAAGTGATTAATAAATTTAATGTATAGATCTTTTAAAAGAATATTGAAGTGCCAGAGAAACTTTGTTAATTATCAACAACTCCTCTGCTAGCCATAGAAATTAATTGAAAAAAGGCATTTTGCCTTTTTTTTTATGTTATAATGATTTCAGGTGATATAGATGAAAGAAATTGTAATCGCAACCAAAAACGAGCACAAAATAATTGAAATGAAAAAGATGTTAGAACCGCTAGGATACAGTGTTTTAACTTTATTTGATTTTGAAGAGTTTCCTGAAATTATTGAAGATAGATTTACTTTTAAAGATAACGCACTTAAGAAAGCAAAAGAGTTATCTGAGTACTTAAATAAAACAGTTTTAGCTGATGATTCTGGTTTAGAGGTATTCACTTTAAATAATGAACCAGGAATTTATTCAGCAAGATATAGTGGACTTCATAAGAGCTATGACGACAACAATAAACTTCTCTTAAAGAATTTAGAGGGGAAGACTGATAGATCTGCACGTTTTGTAACATCTATGTGTTTATATTATATAGATAAAGATCCAGTATTCTTTGAAGATTATTTATATGGTGAAATAAGTGAAGAATATGCTGGCACGAATGGATTTGGATATGATCCTATCTTTTATGTTCCAAGTCTTGATAAAAATCTAGCTGAAGTAAGTCTTGAAGAAAAGAATAAAATAAGTCACCGAGGAAAGTGCTTATCAAAGTTAATTAATCATTTAAAAAGCATCTAAATAGTGCTATAATTTATGTAATAGAAAAGAAAAGGAGGGTTATTATGTCAATAAAAGGAACACAAACTGAACAAAACCTACTTAAAGCTTTTGCTGGGGAATCACAAGCAAGAAATCGTTATACAATGTTTGCTAAAATAGCTAAAAAAGAAGGGTATGAACAAATCTCAGAATTATTCTTAGAAACTGCTGGGAATGAACTTGAACATGCTAAAATCTTTTTTAGACATTTAGAAGGTGGAGCAGTGGAAATTACTGCGACTTATCCTGCTGGTATTGAAGGAACTACAGCTGAAAATTTATTAGCTGGAGCTGAAGGTGAATTTGAAGAATGGGATGAAATCTATCCAGAATTCGCAAGAATTGCAGCAGAAGAAGGATTTCCTAAAATAGCGGCGTCATTTAAATTGATTGCTAAAATTGAAAAAGAACATGAAGAAAGATATCGTAAGTTACTAGGAAATATTGAAGAAGATATAGTTTTCAAGAGTGAAGAAGAAACAGTATGGTTCTGCCGTAAATGTGGACATATCCATTTTGGAAAAAGAGCTCCAGGAATGTGTCCTGTATGTAAACATCCACAATCTTACTTTGAAAAAAGAAAATCAAATTATTAATCATATCTAAAGAGCAGAGATTTTTTTCTCTGCTCTTTATTTTTATAAATTTGGTTTATTCATAGAATATTCACAATAGTTTGATATAATTATAAAGAAGAAGGTGATTTTATGAAAGTAGTTGCATTTAGTGATGCTCATGGAAACAAAGCAATTGTTGAGAGAATTATTAGTTTTAATCCTGATGCAGATTATGTCGTTTCATTAGGAGATAGTGAACTACCTATTAGTTTTCTTATGGATTTAGATATAATTGCTATTAAGGGAAATTATCCTCGAGATGGTGGATTTGTATTTGAAAGTATTTTGAAGATTGAAGATAAAGAATTATTCTTAACACATGGTCATAAATTCGGAGTGCATAAGTCATTGAAAAAATTACTGCATCACGCTATGAAGATTGAATGTGATATAGTTTTATACGGACATACTCATGTAGCTAGAGTGGATAAAGTTAATGATTTATTATTGATTAATCCTGGGAGTATAAAAAACCCAAGATCACACATGGTTCCATCTTATTTGATATTGAATGTTAATGAAGGTTCTGTTGAATATATATTTAAAGAAGCAGAAACTAATATTACTATCGAAAATATTTAACTATAAATATATTTTTTTAGAAAGTGAGGTAGTTGTATGATTGGTTATTTAGGACCTGAGAATTCTTTTACTTACTTTGCTGCTGCTTCATTTTATGTGAAGAATGAACTTGTCTCATATAAAAACATATATAGATTATTTGAGGCTTTGACTAACGATGAGGTAATTGGCAACGGTTTCGCTATAGAAAACTCTATTGATGTATCAATCACAGAAGTACTCGACAGATTAAATGAATCTGATTTTCACATTAACAGAGAAATTGTTATGGAGATTCATCTATCATTAATTTCGAAAAGTCATGATTTAAAGAAAATTAAGAACGTTATATCAAACCCTCATGCACTGGCTGAATGTCGAAAAACATTAAATACTAAATTAGGTAAATATAAAGAGTTAACTGCAAGCTCGACATCAAGTGCAGTTAAGAAATTAGCTAAACATGATGACACTTACGCAGCAATCGCCTCTAAAAACGCTGCACATGG
>DAOWHG010000081.1 GCA_030641535.1 Mycoplasmatota bacterium
AAATCTTTTGTAACGTGAATAAAGCCTTTACCAACAGCTTTCCCCACATTTAATTTACCACTATCATGTTGTAGTAAAACATGAGGATTAGTTACATATCCTCTTACTTCACCTCTACTTGTTGTAGAAACCACCATTTCACCAATAGGACCTTCTCCAACAACTCTGATTGATAGTTCTTGTCCTTCTGAATACATTGCTCCCATTATCACTGAATTAGTAAGTAATCTTCCAAGAGCAGCTGCACTTGTAGGCCATAAATCATGTATTTTTTGTGCATGAGCTACTAAATTTGTTGTTACAGCAGTATAAATACGTACAGTTCCATTAAACCCATAAGCTTTAATTAAATAATCTTTCATAAATATCACCACAGACATTATAGCACTAAAAATATATAAATAGTATTAACACATTGCATTTATATGAAAGATTATGTAAAATAAATAGTGCTAAATTAAAGGAAGTGCATAAAATGTTGAAAATTGGTAACATTGAAATAAAAAACAAAATTATTATAGCACCTATGGCAGGTGTTTCTAATATTGCTTTTCGAACAATTATGAAAGAATTTGGTGCAGGACTTATCTATGCTGAAATGGTGAGTGACAGAGCATTAAATTATCGTAATGAGAAAACAATGAAGATGATTAGAGTAGTAGATGAAGAAAGACCATTAACAATGCAAGTATTTGGAGCAGATAAAGAAAGCATAGTACAAGGAGCAATTATTCTTGATAAAGAATCTAATTGTGACATTATTGATATAAATATGGGTTGTCCTGTATCGAAAGTAGTTAAAAGTAATGCTGGGGCAAAATTGATGCTAGATCCTAAAACTGCTTATAATATTGTAAAAGCAGTTGTTGAGAATGTAAAAAAACCTGTCACAGTTAAAATGAGATCTGGTTGGGATTCAGAAAACATAAATGCAGTGGAAATCGCTAAATTATGCGAAAAAGCTGGGGCAAAAGCAATCGCTGTTCATGGAAGAACAAGGGTTCAAATGTATACTGGAAAAGCTGATTGGAGTATAATCAAAGATGTTAAAGAAGCTGTTAATATTCCTGTTTTTGGAAACGGAGATATCTTAACACCTGAAGATGCACTTAAAATGATTGAAGAAACAAATTGTGATGCAGTAATGATAGGTAGAGGTGTACTTGGTAATCCATGGTTAGTTAAACAAACTGTAGAATATTTAGAAACTGGAAAATATAAAAAAGATATTTCCTATATTGAAAAAATAAAACACCTAATAAATCATATGAATAAATTAATTGATTTAAAAGGCGAAAAAATTGCATTACTTGAAATGAGAAGTCATGCTGCTTGGTATGTTAAAGGGCTAAGAGGAGCTACTTATGTTAAAAGAAGAATATCTCACCTTAGTACTAAACAAGATTTACTTAATTTGTTTGATGAATACATAGAATATTTAGAAAAAGGACCAGAATAATAATCGGTCCTTTTTTGTTTGTTAATTTTTTGAAGTAGAAAAATGTGTTTTATTCCTAAATTGAATAATTTCAAAAAAGGAACAGTATTTATCTACAAGTAACACAACAAATGATTCTTTATACTTAGGTAATTTAAATGTTAAGGGCCACATGTGCTTTTCAATAATGTCTATTTCAATCTTATTTAAAGAAAAATATTTTTGAGCATTTTTTGATGCGATATGAGGATGATTAAAACCATGGAGTCCAACGTGTGAGCTTTTAATGTGCCAATCATATAAGTAGAAATCATGTAAAAGGCCTCCTCTAGCTGCAGAATTGTAATCAAGGCCTAACTTTTTACAGACTAAATAACTTATATATGCTACTGATTTACTATGTTCAAAACAACTAGTATTTCCATGATGTATGAATTGTTCCATGGAATTTACTTCTATATTTTCAGATAAATCATTTATACACATTTCAAATTTCTTATATTCGATTGAATTTGTATTTTCTTTTTTTCTTGTCTTTCTTCTCACAATCCTACTCCTTTCAGTTTAAATATACGCATATTTCTTATTTTTTTTTGGATCTTAAGATACTTATTAAGTATTTATATCGTGTTGAAGTTGCTTTTGGATATTTTTTTAAGAATCTTGTAATATTATTGGAATTTTCTAGCAATTGACTAAACAGACTGATTTTACTTAGGATTGTTTCACTAATTTTACTTCCACTCTTCTCTTTTAATTCGGATAATCTCTTTGCAACCTCATCCTTATAAACGCTAATAGTAGAACCAAAGCTTGTAATTCCCTCTGAAAGAGTTTGATGGATTTGTTCAAATGTAAACCCAAATCTATCAGACACTTCATCTCTAATAATCTCCATTCGTAATATAATATTTCGTAATTTAAACATATCTCTATAAGTATAAACTGTATCAAATAATATTAAACATAAAAACCCATAAATTATAGTATACAAAGCAACATCGGGTAATTGGAGATAAATCTCATTAAATATTGGGACAGTAAATCTCCATAGTAAATATCCTCCAATACCAAACAAAATAGAGTAATCTAGCGCAATTCTACCATTTAGATTAAATTTACGATAGGAGTAGTCCCACCATCTTGTGTGGAAAATCACTTCTAATACATAAGAAGTAGCATATTCCCATATTGCTGAGATAGCACTAATAGATATTACCTGAATAGATATTAAAATAAATGGATTAATATCTATATTGTTTAACACTTCCATAAATAGTACTACTGTTATGAATGAGAAACCATAAATAGGTATGTATGGTCCTTTTAAGAAACCCCTATTAATGAATTTCTTTTCTTTGAAGGAAACATATGATGTCTCCCAAAGCCAACCAATTATTACATATATCATAAATATAAATAACAATTCTAACATCATGGCCCCTCCTTTGGTTTTATTTGATATATTTAGAATATTTAGATTTTAATATATTACTTAATTCTAATTCAATCAATGTACCTTCATTTGTATATTTTTGAGAAATGATGTGAGTATTTTCATTGAAATATGATACTAACTCACCTTCATTATATGGTATTAATAGTAAAACTTTCTCATAATCCTTAAACAATTCTTTTTCTATGATATTTAAGACCTTCTTTATGCCTTGTTCTTCAAGTAAAGACACAATAACACTTGGATAGTGAAGCGGTTTTATTTCCTCTTCAATTAAGTCGTATTTATTGTATATATATATAACAGGAATATCTCGAACACCAATTTCTTCAAGGGTTTTATTAGTAACTTCAATTTGGTTTTCATAAAAAGTATTACTTGTATCAACGATATGGATTAATAAATCTGCCTCTGTAATCTCTTCTAAAGTAGATTTAAAAGATTCTACTAAGTTATGTGGAAGGTCAGAAACGAAGCCTACTGTATCAGTTGCAATGAACTCTTTATTGTTGTCCAGTATTATGTGTCTTGTAGAGGTTTCAAGAGTTGCAAAAAGCATGTCTTCTACATATACTTTCTTATCAATATCTCTATGTGTACACTCTATTAAAGCGTTTAAAAGAGTGGATTTCCCGGCATTTGTATAGCCTACAATGGCAATCTTTTTGATGCTTGATTTAGTTCTGTTTTTTCTTTGGATTTTTCTAGCTTTTACTATATCAGATAATTCTTTTCTTAACCTAGATCTATCTGCTTCAATTCTTCTTCTATCTAATTCTAATTTCTTTTCACCAGGTCCACGAGAGCCAATTCCTCCTTGTTGTCTACCAAGAGATTCTCTAAGTCCGGATAATCTAGGAAGCATATATTCAAGCTGTGCAATCTCTACTTGAAGCATTGCTTCTTTTGTTTTTGCCCTCACTGCAAAGATATCAAGTATTAACATCGTTCTATCAATAACTCTTACTCCTATTTCATTTTCTAAGTTTCTAATCTGAGATCCAGATAGTTCATTATTAAAAATAACAATATCAGCATCAAGGTTCTTTGCAAAAGTACTAATTTCTTCAACTTTTCCTGATCCAATATAGTATTTAGCAGTAATTCTATTGATGGATTGTGTCATGGTATAAAGAACTTCGATATCTCTTGCAACTGCAAGACTAGCTAATTCTTCCATATAATAATCCATTAAACCATCACTTTTTAAATTTGCACCAACAAGGATTGCTTTATACATGGTTATCACCTCATAAAAGTATTATATCATAGATTTTTTTAATTATTTAAACAAAAAAGCGCTGTTTAGCGCTTTTTAAAGTCCACATTTTAATTGTGCATTACAATTTGTACAAGTATGACAACCACCTAGGTTTTCTACAGTACCTTCTAAACAAATTGGGCAAATATCTCCAACATCTACTCCAATATTTCGGTCTTGTCTATCTGATCTTAAACCCTTAGTTTTAGACTCTTTTGGCTCTTTTTTCTCTTCATCAAGTACAATTCCTAATTCTTCAATATCTACTTGTTTAGGAGAAGTGATTTTCTCATCATCATCCTTAGATAATGTAAGAACTTGTGAGTCTCTACTTCCATCTACATAAACAGTTCCACCTTTTGCTCCACCTTCATACAGTCTTATGTATACTTTTTCAACATCTTCAACTGTATAGCCTTTTGGTGCGTTTACTGTTTTAGAAATTGATGAGTCTACCCAGTTTTGAATGACACATTGAAAATCAACATGTTCTTCTGGAGGTAATTCCATTGCACTAATAAAGATATCGGGTAGAGTGCTTTTTGTATATTCAGGATGAAGTTGTAAATATTCTTCAACTATAGGAGCATTAACTTCAATAAATTTTCCTAATCTTCCACTTCTAAAATACGTGAAAGCAAAATATGGTTCAAGTCCTGTTGAAACTCCTACCATTGTGCCTGTAGAGCCAGTTGGGGCGATTGTTAGTAAGTGAGAATTTCTAATTCCGTGTTTTAATATACTTTTGCGAATATATTCTGGTAATTTTTTCATATATCCACTTTCAATAAATTGTTCTCTACTTCCGAATTCTTCTAAGAACGGGAATGAACCTTTTACTTTAGCTATTTCTATAGATGCTTCATAAGCATTTGTAGCCATAAATCTAAATACTTCATCAATTAAGATACTTCCTTCTTTTGAACCATAACGCTTATTGCACCATATTAATAAATCGTGTAATCCCATTATTCCGAGCCCAATACGTCTCTCACCTAAAGCTTGATATTCATTTTCATCAAGGAAATATGTGGTTTTATCAATTACGTTGTCTTGCATCTTAATTGCTGTCTTAATCGTTTTTTCAAGCTTTTGCCAGTCTACCTCAGCTTTTTCTTTATCAACCATGTTAGCCAAGTTAATAGCTGCTAGATTGCATACTGAGTAGGGTGCAAGAGGTTGTTCTCCACAAGGATTAGTACAAACTACTTTTTGTCCATATCCTTTAGCATTTGTCATTTCATTAGCATTATCAATGAAGAATATTCCTGGTTCTGCGGAATAAGTAGCACATATATTTATTAAATTCCAAAGTTCTCTTGCTTTCATTGTATGGTACGTCTTAACACGATATCCCATGTTTTCCCATTCTCTAACATCACCAACATGCATCCATTTTTCATCGTATTCATCTTTTTCAGTTCCGCTATAAGAATCTACATCTGGAAATCTTAAATTATAATCATTATCATTTGTTACTGCGTCCATAAATTCCTTAGTAATTGCTACTGATATGTTTGCTCCAGTTAAGAATTCTGAGTTATTAACCTCATAGTGTCCACCTTTATTTACTCTATCAAAGGCAGAATCAACAATTTCTTTAGTGAAAATACCTGGTGTAATGTTACTTTGTTCTAAAATATATTCATTTATTTGTATTTCTGATTCACTCAAAGGAATAAATCTTAATTTTGCTCTTGCTGCTGAAACAATTGAGGGTTCTTTATTTGTATCAATTAGAAATTGAAGAATTTTAGGATTTTGCATTTTAGAAATTATAAATTCAACAATATCAGGATGCCAATCAGACAACATAATCATCTGTGCTCCTCTTCTCGAACCACCTTGTTCAACTAAATGTGTTAATTCAGATAAATCGTGTAACCAACTAACTGCACCACTTGATTTACCATTAACCCCTTTAGCTAAGGAATTTTTAGGTCTTAGTGATGATCCATTTGTTCCAACTCCACCACCACGACTCATAATTTCCATAACTTGTTTACGGTGATCACTTATTCCACCACGTGAATCATGGATAAAAGGCATAACAAAACAGTTAAAATAGGTAACATTTGTGTTACTTCCTGCTCCGAAAAGAACTCTACCAGCTGGAACTAGATTTAGACTTGACACTTCATTATAAAAATCTTTAACTGTTTGCTCATTTTCATCCTCACCAAGGTGATGAGCAAGTCTTTTAGCAATTTGTTCAAAGAATAATTCTAAAGGCTTATCAATTATTCTCTTCGATCTAACAACACATCCATCAGAATCAGCATCTTCAGCATTTCGAAGATATTCTTCTTCAAGTTTAATTTTTACATAATCTCCATTAATCTCTAAAATGTTCCCAATTCCTCTTGCTGGGAATTTGGGATCATTTTTCACAATAGTTATTACTAAATCGCCTATTGCCAGCGTTTCTAAAGTTAAGTCTTTTTGAGTATACCTGTCTAACATAACAAGTCTAGATACACCTGAAAAAGTTTTTTCCATCTCTGGAGTTATAGGAAACAAGTGTTTGAAATCACTTGTAATATTTTTATTCAGTCTTTGTATTAATTCTTCACTATATTTTCTCATATTTTTAACCTCCTAAAAAAAGAAGAGAATGTATATTAATTATATATTATTTTATATTTTAATAACAGTCTTGACATTTATTGAACACTGTGAAATCGCTTTGTTATAGGGAATAAAAAATAATAAAGTTACATTTTATATAATAATTGTCACATTTATTACTTACTATTTATAACATTACTAAAGTGAGAATAAAAAATATAGAATTTTAATTTCTTTTTTCCCATATAATTTAATATTTTTTTCATATGAATTGAAAACTAATTTGTGCTATAATATGTTGAAGGAGTGATATTATGAGCAATTTTGATGTACTAATTATTAATATTTATTTATTAGCTATTTTTACATTGTTAGTAAAGACAAAAACTATTACACAAATATATCGATTATTTAAGTTGTTAAATATCGCTTTATTCATTTACCTTATTATAGTTATTATTAGAGATAACGTTCTGCTTATCGACGTCTTATTTAAAGGAACTCCTTTGATTTTCTTAATAGGAGTTATTGTCCAGACTGAGGTAATCTTAATATTGAATATTCTAGGTATTAAAGGTAATTCATTATTCAAAAATACTTTGGAAGATAATATTAAGATTGAGTTAATTAAAAGTATCGATCATTTAAGCGGTAAAAAAATAGGTGCTTTAATTACTTTTGAGAAGAATACATCTATGGACGAATATATTAGTAATGCCTTTAAAATAGGGGCTACTCTTAATAGCGAACTCCTATCTTCAATCTTTTATCCGAACACTCCACTACATGATGGAGCAGTAATTATAAGAAAAAATGAAATAGTATGTGCTGGAGCGTATTATCCACCAACTGAAAGATTAGACATTCCTAAACAGCTTGGTTCAAGACATAGAGCGGCGATTGGAATTAGTGAAATTTCTGATTCTTTAACAATTATAGTTAGCGAAGAATCAGGAAATATTAGTATATCTGTTGATGGTTTTTTGGATTTGGACATAAGTAAAGAATCACTACTGTTATATTTAGAAAAACACTTACAAAAATAAAAGCCCTAGTGGCTTTTTTTATTAAAGATATTATCATTTTTCAAAATATGATATAATAAATAATAATATTGGAAATAAGGTGATATTATGGAAAAATATGATGTTGTAATTATTGGTGGAGGACTTGGAAGCCTAACAACGGCGACTTATCTATCAAAACGTTTGCGTAACGTTGCTGTTTTTGAAGAAGGAAAGCGTAAAAAAATTCAAAAATATACCAATCGTTTAAAAGATAAAAACAATAACAAGTTTGAATTCAAGTTTTATAATTACGATTTGGGTGGTATTCATAAAGGCGATTTATTTTATGAATATATGAAGAGATGTGGGCTTGAAGATAATTTCGAATACTTCGATAATCCTTTTGTTATGGTTGTTGATAAAAACAAAAGAATTATTAAGAGACCAAATGATTTTAAGAATTTTTTAATATATTTAGTTAGGTACTATCCTAAACAACGCGATCAAATACATCTGTTATTTGACGACATTTTGCGTTATCACAAAGATTACAAAGAACAAAAATTAGCAAGATTAAATAATTTAGAATATACAATCCCTTCAGCTTTGATTGAGCTTGGAGATTTGAGCTTACAATCTGTACTTTCTAAGTATTTTGATAATTCAGATTTAATAAATGAATTTTCTCTTGTTTATGATTCTGTTGGAATACCATTAGAAGAGATTAATGCATACAATTATTTTATTAAATGGTTTGATACATTTATTGATGGATCTTACTTTATTAAAACATCATTCGACAACATAGTTAAGACATTTTCCAGTGAAATATCTAAGACTAGAGAAAAAATCTTTACTAATAGAAAAATAGAAAAGTTTATCATTAACGATAATGTAATTGAGAAAATAGTGGATTCTGAGGGAATTGAAATATATGCTAAACATTATGTTATAAATATGAGAATTGATGACTTTGTTAATCAATATATGCCAGATAACGAAAGTATTAAAGAGGATTTCTTAAATATGTATTTTGGTGTGCAAAGTAAAAGAGTTATAAATCAAGTTTATATCGGGCTTAGCAAAGACGCAAAGACATTAGGCATAAAAGAGAAACACTATTTATTTAGTGAAATACCTGATGATGAAATTAGATTGCTTAGTTTAGTAAACTATAAGGAAATTGATAAAACAAGTTGTGCAAAGGGATTAGGGGCAATACTTGTTGAATTTATCGATGACGATTTACCAAGAAAGAAAAAGCTTAATCAAGTAATTGATCAAGTTGCTAAATATTTTCCTAAGATTATCGATAATATCGCAGTAAGTAAAATAGGGCAAAAAAGGGAATATTTTGGAGGAGTATCGAGTAAAGAATTTTGGAAAAACAAAACAATTAATGATTTATTTAATATTGATGATTATAGCTCTACGAACCCATTTACCAACAGTTATTTTATTGGAGCTTGGGTAAAACCAGAGGCAGGAATATCTGGTATTGTTCAAACTGGAGTAGAGTATGGAGATATTATTGATGATCTAATTTACCATGGAGATGATGAAGAATATTTTATTACACATGATGAGTTAATGGCTATTATTGCACATCAATATATTCCTAATGCACTAGGTAAACAGGAAAAGAATATTCAATTTTTTATAGGTAAAGACTCATATTATATCAGAACTAAGGCTAAACACCATCGTGTGTTTAAAGGCGTTAGTGATATATCAGATATAATTATTATAGCTACAAATCAATGTCTTTATGACTTGAGTGTAGGAAATACAACATTAGAAAAATCATTGGATAATGGTGTACTAGAATATGTTGGAGATCGCGAATTCCTTGAAGAGGTAATTGAAGGATTTGATATGGGTATAGAAATTGAAAGTGCCCAAAGATACCAGTATGTTCAAGGAAAACATGGATTAAAATTTATGCTAGCTATATTAATGGTTTTAATATTGTCAAATCTTTTAGCTAACTACCATAATTACTTAATTGTAGCGCCACTTACTCTAGCTGCAATTGGCGGGATAGTATACTGGAAATACCGTTTCTACAAGCTTATTACAGTGTTTGAGTATGTTATTTTAGGAGCTTATTTCGTAATATTTGTTTTGAGTATATTTATTCCAGAATTTAATGCTTTTAAAGATTCTAGGTATACTTTATCGTTCTTTTCTGTATTTTGGTTGGTAACTTGGTTAATAAACAAGCCAATTGCTTTTGGATTTATGAGACATGATTACCGCACAGATTACACAAGAACAAAACTTTTTAAATCTATGTGTGGTGGCTTAACATTTATTTGGGGAATGATTTTCTTTGTCGTTGCCATACTAAGTTTTACGTTAATAAGAAGTTACTCTTCTCTAAGCTATTATTTGGCTGTTTTAGGTCTTTATCTGTCATATTATTACCCTAATTCATATATTAAAGGAACAATTGATAAATAAAACAAAGGTGATGTAGATGAATATGTACGTAGTGATATCAATAATTTCGGTATGGGTTATATTTAACTTAATATTGAGATTAGCTAACAAAAAGAAAGCGGACTATAGTTTTATAGTCACTTTTGTATATGTACTTGGATTTCTATACTTCTTCTTCTATGATTTGATGGATTCCAATGAGTATTTATACTATACATACGCCTTAATAGGGACGTTTATTCTGGTTTTAATCATCAAAGTGCTTAAAAGTGTGTTTAAAAGAGATATTTCTGAAATAGATTATAAAAATTTAGAAAACGAGATAGAGGAGATCCACAATGCCTCTGAACTGCTACGTAAAAGGTTTATCTCAACAATTGAGATACTAAATGATGGTATGTGTTTCAAAGATGAAGGTGAAGATTTCTTTGGAACCGATAAATTTATCGAATTTTTTGGGCTGAAAAGTAACGTTTTTTCAGAAGAAACACTAGAAAAAATGATCTATAAAGATGACCTTCCACAGTACAAAAATATTCTTGAAAAATTGTCGAAAAAAAGTCCGATTTATACAACAACTTATCGTGTAATAAAAGGTGACAATATTGTATGGATAAAAGAGGTTGGAAGAAAGATATTTCTCGACAAAAAAGTATCGATAATTTCTATAATAAAACCAATGGATATACAGCAGTTTCCAGAGAGTGAAATTGATGTATTAAATCAGCTCCCTCTCTACAAAAACATGTATGAGGAAATACAGAATTTAGTTAAGCAAAGAACTGAGTTCTCACTACTGATGATTCACCTCTCTAATGTACCAAACATTAATGAAAAATATGGTAGAGATGTTGGTGATTTAATGATGGGTGAGTACCTCAAAAAACTTCGCTATAACTTCATTAAGGATAACCATAGTTTGTATCGAGTAGGAGGCATAGATTTTGCACTAATTATCAAGGACGAAAGAAAGGTCGAATTAATAGACCGAGCACTCGAACATGGAGGCGACTTATTCAATTTGACAATGGTATTTGGTGGGATAACACAAACTCTGTTCCCAAATCTCGGCATATCAGAATCTAACTATGAAGGGAAAAATGCTGATCAAATTATAGAAGAAGCCTTAGTAGCACTTAAACTTACTCTGAAAGAATCATACGATGCAAATTACTGTTACTTCGAAAAAAAATAATACATGAATTTAATATAATATAATCGATTTTTGGTCTTATTACATTCGCAATCATTGAAGAAAGTAGTTTCTAAACGTAGTCATACAAAACATAGTGAGTATTAATGTGGAAAACTCAGAAAAATATCAGAATATTTATCTTGATATATTTATGACCATGTTTATTTCTATTGTTACAATAATTTCATATAAATATTGTTGATGATTATATAAAAAAAAGTCGAAAAAACATTAAATATGTTCATCATTTAATATATGATATAGTTTACCAATTTTACGAGTAATTTTATTTTAATTATTTTAATGATTCTAAATTTTTATTTTGATATTTTTTATCAATTTATTTCTTATTATTGGGAGTGATAAATATGAAGTATTCTGCGATAATTTTAGCGGCTGGAAATAGTAAAAGAACAGGGTTAAACTTTAACAAAGTAATGCTCGAAATAAATGGGCAGCGTGTCATAAATTATAGTGTAAATTTCTTTCTAAATGAGCCAAATTGTGTTGAAATCATTTTGGTTGTTTCAA
>DAOWHG010000035.1 GCA_030641535.1 Mycoplasmatota bacterium
ATAAGAGAGCAACAAGAGATATAATATTAGAAGCAAAAAATTTAACAATAGGTTATGATTTCCCGATATTAAGTAATATTACTTTTAATATGAGGGGATATGACAAGCTAGCAATTATTGGTCCAAATGGTACTGGTAAAACAACACTGTTAAAAGTTATTGAAAAGAAACTACTTCCACTTGCTGGAAAAGTTGATTTTTTGAGAGAGTATAAAATTGGGTATTTTGATCAAAATCAAGAAAATTTAAGCTACAATAAAACAGTTTTTGAAGAGATTCATGACTATTATCCAATGTATACACATAAAGACGTTAGAAGTGCTGCAGCTAGATTTCTATTCACAAACGATGATGTCTTAAAACCTATCAGTATATTGAGCGGTGGAGAGAAAGTAAGATTAGTACTATTACTTTTAATGTTGTCTAATCCTGATTTATTAGTTTTAGATGAACCGACAAATCATCTAGATATTGAAACAAAAGATATTATTGAAGATGTATTTGATGAGTTTTCAGGGCCTATTATTTTTGTATCACATGACCGTTATTTTATTAATAAAATTGGTACAAAAATTATTCATATGTCCAACGACAAGGTAATTGAATTTGAAGGGTCATATGATGAATTTAAAGATTATACGAGTAAAGTAGAACAAAAAAAGATTAAGAAAATAAAAAACAAAAAAAGGAAACCAAATACCGATAAAGAAATAAAAAATATTGAAAAACGAATACATAGTATCGAAAAGAAAATTAGAGAGTTAGAAAGTGAGACATTTAAAGAAAATGTTTTCAATGACTATGTCAAGATAAATGAGATCAATTCAGAGATAAATGAATTAAAAAAGGAATTGATAGAAATTGACAAAAGATACTACGAATTAATGAACTTATAGAGGTATTGCTTGGAGGTAAAAACATGAAAAGATTAAAACAATTTTTTAAATGGATGAAAGGAAATAAAAGATACTATTTAGTAGCTTCTTTACTCCTGATTTCATTACAATATTTTAGAACATTAACACCATTATTTATTCAGCATACTATAGATACAATCCTTTTAGGAAAAGAATCGAATTTACCAGGATTTATTCAGAACTTACTAAATGCTGATACAGTACAAAAACAATTGCTATTAATTGCTGTTGTATATGTATTATTCGCATTAATGAGAGTTATAATTATGGTGATTCGTCGTTTTGTAAATGCTTTTTTCACAGAACGAATTGCTTACAATATGAGAAACACATTATATAAGAAGATACAAAACCTGTCTTTTTCTTATCACTCAAAAGCTGAAACTGGAGATTTAATTCAAAGATGTACAACTGATGTTGAGACATATAGAGTTTTCGTTGGTGAACAGTTAATAGAAATATTAAGACTTATATTCTTAATGGGATTCTCAATTATGCAAATGTCACGAATGAGTGGAAGAATGACACTTATATCGTTAGTAATTACTCCAGTGATTTTCGGAATATCTTTCATCTATTTCTTAAAAGTTAAGAAGATATTCAAGAAAGTTGAAGAGGCAGAAGCAAAAATGACAACTACTATTCAGGAAAGTGTTACAGGAATAAGAGTAGTAAAAGCTTTTGCAAAAGAAAAGGTAGAAATTGATAAATTTAATGGCAACTCTGAAGTATATATGGAAGAACAATATAAACTATTAAGACTTATGGCGATTTTTTGGGGAGGAACAGATTTTATTATCTTCATCCAATATTGTTTAACATTGTCAATTGGTATCTATTACTCAGTAAATGGTGTATTAGATCCAGGTCAGTTTATTGCTTTCTTATCATATGTAGGTATGATTGTTTGGCCAATGAGACAACTTGGTAGAATTGTTGGAGATTTTGGTAAAACGACAGTAGCATTAGATCGTTTAGATGAAATTATGCTAGTTGATTCGGAATACGTAAATGATTCAGATAACAAACCTGAAATTACAGGATTAGTAGAATTTAAGAACGTCGGATTCCAATTTGATGATGACGATAAACCTCTTCTAAAAAATATCTCTTTTAAAGTTAATAAAGGGGAGAGTATTGCCATTGTAGGTAAAACAGGAAGTGGTAAATCAACACTTATCAATCTGATAATAAGATTGCTAGATAACCAAGAAGGTAAAATTGAATTTGATGGTGTTGATATAAAAGATATAAACAAAAAACATTTAAGAGAAAATGTTGGTATTATTATGCAAGAACCATTTTTATACAGTAGAACACTATACGATAATATTAGTATAATGAATAAAAATGCTCCAGAAGACCAAGTTTATCAAGCTGCTACAATAGCTAGTTTACATGATGATATTAAAGCGTTTGAAGGCGGATATTCAACAATGGTTGGAGAAAGAGGAGTAACATTATCAGGTGGTCAAAAACAACGAGTAGCAATCGCGAGAATGTTGCTTAACGATAAGCCTGTATTAGTATTTGACGATAGCTTAAGTGCTGTTGATACAGAAACAGATATTCAAATAAGAAATGCATTAAATAAACATTGGAAAAACACAACGGTATTTATTATTACTCACCGTATAACAACTGCCATGGAGGCAGACAAAATTATAGTTTTAGATAAAGGCGAAATAGTTGAATCAGGTACACATCAATCTCTGTTAAGAGATGACGGTATTTATGCACAATTATGGGATATTCAAACAAACGTTGAATACGACTTTATGAAACTCGATAAAGGAGTTGAATAAGATGAATTACTTTGAAGAAGAAGAATATCAAGATTCCAAATTTGACGTTAAAGTATGGTATAAAATATTTTCATATATGAAACCATTTAAAAGAAATGTTATTTTAGGAATTTTAGCTGCTGTTGTCTTGGCAGCCATAGATACTATTTATCCACTTATTAATAAATATGCAATTGATGAAATAATTGAGACAAGAAGTTTAGAAAAACTTCCATACTTTATTGCTTTCTATGTTGTTATAATGTTTTTAATTGGAATTATGGTATATACTTTTATTATTCACGCAGGACAAGTACAACAAAAATTATCATTTGCATTAAGAAAAGATGCATTTAAGAAACTTCATGAATTACCGTTTTCATACTACGATAAAACACCTGTAGGATGGATTATGGCTAGAATGACCAGTGATTCTCGTAACTTAAGTGATATATTATCATGGGGATTAATTGATCTTTCATGGGGTATGTTGATGATGACTGGAATTACTATTGTAATGCTAATCACAAATCTTAAATTGGCACTAATCACTTTAAGTGTATTGCCTTTGTTAATTGGATTAAGTATTTACTTTAGAACAAAAATACTTAAAGCGTATAGAAAAATTAGAAAAGAAAATTCTAAGATAACAGGATCATTCAACGAGGGAATTACTGGGGCAAAAACAACAAAAACGCTAGTTTTAGAAAAAGAAAACTTTAATGATTTTGATGGATTAACATCAAATATGAAAAGACACTCTATTAGAGCAGCAATGTTTGCAGGATTGTACTTTCCATCAATATTATTTATCGCAACAATTGCGACAGGACTAGTAATCTATTATGGTGGGATGGATGTAAATTCAGATATTATTACTTTCGGAATGTTATATCTATTTATTGCTTATATTAGTTCATTCTTTGAACCTGTAATGCAACTAGCAAATATATTGGCTAGATTCCAACAAGCACAAGCAAGTGCTGAACGATTAATAGATTTGATTGAAAAAGAACCAGAAATCTTTGATACAAAAGATGTTGTTGAGAAATATGGTGATGCCATAAACTTCAAGAAAGAAAACTGGGAAGAACTTATTGGTGATGTTGAATTTAAGAATGTTACATTTAAGTATAGTAAAGGTGAAACAGTGCTTAAAGATTTTAATTTACATGTAAAAGCTGGTCAAAATATTGCACTAGTTGGACAAACAGGCGCTGGAAAATCAACTATAGTAAATTTAATCTGTCGTTTTTATGAACCTACTTCAGGTGAAATATTAATAGATGGAAGAGATTATAAAGAACGTTCAATTGGTTGGCTTCATGACAACTTAGGGTATGTACTTCAATCTCCGCATTTGTTTAGCGGATCAATATTGGAAAATATAAGATATGGACGACCTGATGCAACAATAGAAGAAGTAATTTATGCTTCTAAATTAGTAGAGGCAGATAACTTCATTGTTGAATTCAAAGATGGATATGATACGGAAGTTGGAGAAGGCGGAACTAGATTAAGCGTTGGACAAAAACAATTAATTAGTTTTGCAAGAGCTTTAATCGCCAATCCTAAGATCTTGATTTTGGATGAAGCAACATCGAGTGTTGATACAAAAACTGAAAAGAGTATTCAAAGAGCAATTAAGATTGTTTTAGAAGGAAGAACAAGTTTTGTAATAGCACATCGTTTATCAACAATTACATCAAGTGATAGTATCTTAGTATTAGAAGATGGAAAGATTATTGAAGAAGGAACGCACAAGGAATTAATTAAACTTGAAAAGCATTACTTCAAGCTATATACAAATCAATTTAAGTCAAAAGTAATTGAAGAGTCTAAAAACGAGTAGAAATACTCGTTTTTTTACGTTCAAATTTGACTACTATGTGCATATGCACTCTGTTAAATAGAAAGATTATAATCTGAACTTTTCTAAATAAGAAAAAACTGGCTAATCATAGCCCTTTATTTATATCGTTTGAAAATTAAACCATTTCGCATACAAATTACTACTTGTATGCCCCTTTTTACTTATATATAATATAAGTAGCACGGGTGATAAAAATGAAACTAATGGAAGTATTTAACCATGATTTAAATCAAAGTTTATCTTCTGAAAATGAAGGTATGAAAGCTTTTAAACTTCAAGTTGATTTAATCTTAAGATCAGTTATTGAAAGACTTGATGAAAGTGAAAAGGCAATAATAATAGGTGCAGGGAAGATGAAAGATTTTTCTCTTACTTTTTTTGTGAAAAATTTTAATGAGGTAATTTTAACTGACATTGACTTAAAAACTGTTAATGAAGCAGTGAAAGATTTTAGGTACACAGAAAAACTGTTGAAGAAGCTTACTAAAATTAGAATTGATTATACCGGATTTGAGAAAAATAGATTCTTTTGCGATTTTAAGGAAAGAATTGTAAATTGTCACACTTTTGAAAAGGTTGATCAAATTATAAAAAGTAAACTTAATGGACTTGAAGATTATCGTTTCTTAAAGGATTACAATGAGAGTGCTGATTTAATATATGTATCTCCTATCTATACGCAACTAGTTTATAATCAAGGATTGAGAGAGTGTTCAATTCTTAGAGAAAACGGATATCCAGAACATTTAATTAAGTATATAGAGAGTATCTTACTTGATGAGATGGTAGAAGTAATTGATAGGTTTAATGATAATATAATTAACGCGTTAAAACCAAATGGGCAACTAGTGGTTTTGAGTGATATATTTCAAGTTGATATTGGTAGTAAGTTTTACTTGAGAGTTAAAAATGGAATAAGAAGTTATGAAGTAATGGAAGAAATTTATGAGGGTTATAAGTTGAAGTACGGAGTTGGACTTGGGGATTACGGTCTTTTAAATCTTGACGAAAAATTGAAACCTTATTTATCTAGATGGCTAATATGGCCATATGATGAAAAAAGTGCATTTATTGTTAAGTTGAAAATATATAAGAAGATTTTAATATAAAGGAGGAATATTTATGAAGTATGTAGCAACTTTCTTAGTACTATTTACTAGTTATGTATTATTGGCTGGATTTCATGTGCAAGAGTTGATGCTTGGAGCGTTAGTAAGTGTAATATTAACAATTATATTAGCAAAGCTTGTTAATTATACAATCGACTATCGTTTTCCTGTAAAACTTCTAGTGTTTATTTTTGCTTATTTACCAATATTCACTTGGCAATTGATTTTATCGAATATTGATGTAGCAAGAAGAGTATTGAGTCCTAAAATTCCTTTGAATCCTGGATTTGTAAAAATCAAAACGGATTTAAAAGGTGATTTTGCTAAATTAACTTTAGCAAACTCAATCACACTAACTCCAGGGACTTTATCTGTTGATGTTAAAGGTGAATATTTATATGTTCATACTGTTGATGTTAAAGGTAAAACACCTGAAGAAAACAGAGAATTTATTAGTGCCAAATTTGAAAAGGTGTTAGGAGGGATTTTTAAATGATAGATATTATTGTATTCTCACTTGTGGGATTAGGAGTTATATTCGCAGTAATTAGATTATTAAAAGGCCCAACTCCAGCTGATAGAGTTGTGGCATTAGACACATTTAACATTATTGTTATTGGAGTAATTGCTTTGCTTGCTTATAGTTTTGAAAATTCTTTATATCTAGATATCGCAATTGTGTATGCTATCTTAGCATTCATTGAAACAATTGTATTTGCTAGATACTTGGAGGGTAATCATGGAGATTGTTAGTTATATATTTATGATAATCGGTGGATTATTTTACCTTCTAGGAGGATTAGGTGTTTTAAGAATGCCTGACACATTTGATAGAATTCAAGCAGGAACAAAAGCAACTACACTTGGTGCATTTGCACTATTAATTGGAATCGGGATAGCTAATCCTGATTGGCTATTAAAATCATTTTTAATAATTATATTTATAGCTTTAGCGAACCCAATCGGTTCAAGCGCGCTTGCCAAAGCTGCTTATAAAAGCTGTGAATTACCTAAAAATTTAGTTCAAGACGATCTAAAAGAACTATTTGGAGGTGAAGATAATGGATCTAATTAATGTTGTTGAGATAGTTATATCTGTCTTATTAATTGTTTTAGCATTTTTAGCAATTAATTCTAAATCGCTAATTAAATCTGTAATGTTTTTATCTTCTTTAAGTATGTTAGCTGTTCTTGGATTTGTAATTATGAAAGCCCCTGATGTTGCTGTAACAGAAGCAGTTATCGGTAGTGGATTAGTAACAAGTCTATTTGTGTTTACATTACTTGCCGTTAGAA
>DAOWHG010000090.1 GCA_030641535.1 Mycoplasmatota bacterium
CTAATAATAGAGAACGATAAGGTTGAATCAAAATACATTCCACCTTCTACTAAAGTAACAGGTTGTCCACCAGCGTTTGTAATATCTTTATCATAAGTTTCTTCTGTTGGGGCTGGTCCTAATCCGATTAGGCCATTTTCACTTTGAAGATTTATTTTTACATCTTCAGGTAAGAAATTACCTACTAAAGTAGGAAGACCAATTCCTAAGTTAACAAGATCTCCATCATGTAATTCTTTAGCTACTCTTTTAGCTATGAAGTTCTTAGTTTCATTTCTATCCATCTTATGCTTCCTCCTTAACAATGTAATCTACAAAGATATGAGGAGTATCCACATTATCCGGATCTATTCTATCAACCATTGTTCTAGCTTGAACAATTACAAGATCAGTCGCTGTTGCCATAACTGGGTTGAAGTTTCTAGTTGTTTTTGTGAAGTTAGTATTCCCATATTTATCAACTGTTGTTCCATAAAG
The DNA here is from genome assembly GCA_030641535.1 of Mycoplasmatota bacterium. GTDB lineage: Bacteria > Bacillota_I > Bacilli_A > Izemoplasmatales > Izemoplasmataceae > JAFGXW01. The sequence continues at coordinate 478 of DAOWHG010000090.1, forward strand.
TAAGGCAAGGTCCGCTCTTATTGGAAGTTCTAAGATATAGTCTTTTGAGTTAACATTAATAATCTCTTTTCCTTCTTCAACGATTGTACCAAGACCTGTTGGAGTTAAGAATCCCCCAAGCCCTGCACCTCCCGCTCTTATTTGTTCAGCAAGTGTTCCTTGAGGTACTAATTCACATTCCATGATACCTTCACTCATTAATCTTCCAGCTTCTGGGTTTAATCCAATGTGTGAAGCTATTAGTTTTTTAACTTGTCCATTAACAATTAATTTCCCGACACCTTTATCAACAAAGCCAGCGTCGTTACAAATAATTGTTATATCTTTGATGTTTAATCTTACTATTTCATCGATAAGTAATTCAGGTGTACCTACAGCCATAAATCCACCAACCATAATACTCATACCATCAAATAAATGATTTTTAAGATCAGATATCTTAATAATTTCTTTCATCATATAACTACTTTCCTCCCTTAGTTGGTGGCATTAACTCTGCTTCACCAATAACTACTTTTTCGTTATTTTGGTTATAAGCAATACATTCTAGTATTACTCTATTTTTTTCAGTATTTATTTCTTTAATAGTAACTACTGCTTTTATTTCATCACCAAAATAAACTGGTCTTCTAAATCTTAATGTCTGAGAAATATAAATGGATCCTGGTCCTGGTAAATTCATTCCAAGTAATTTACTAAATAAAGACCCTACAAGCATTCCATGACTAATTCTTTTTTTAAACATTGTTTTACTTGCATACTCTTCATCAAAATGAGCAGGATTGTAATCTCCTGTGATTTCTCCAAACATTTCAATATCTCTTGCGGTAATTACTTTTTTATGACTTACTGTATCGCCAATTGATAATTCGTTTATTGTTTTACCAGCCGATTTTTCCATAAAAATACCTCTCTTTTCTGTATTTTAAAAATAAAAAGAGCCATTTATGTATTTAAACATAAACAGCTCATCATTTTAATTAAAATGACAATGAATAAAGTTTTGCCCTCATTCATCAAGACTTCACTATATAGACATAGTAAATCTTTCGGCACATCCCTCCTTCTTAAACAGTATTTAGCGTCTACACTATTAACACCTATTTAATACCCAGGAACATGCTCCTCTGCACTAATTTTTATCCCTCTTTTTACAAAATAATTATATCGTAATTTGTAAGCGTTTGTCAACCTTATTTATAATAGTTTAAATACATTTAGTAGCAACAAAAAAGTTAGTAGCCAAACTACTAACTTTATTTATTTTATTTACATTCTATAGAAACAGTTTTATCTGAGCAGTTATTAGAAGAAATAGTTATTACTGATTCTCCAATTTCTCCTGTAGTCTTTAAGTAGAACCCTATACTACCACCCAATAAAGCTAATCTTGAAGGTCCAATTAATTCTAAAGGTCCTTTAACTTTTATGTTAATTACTTCATTAGAATAAGTAAGAGGACTTAAGAATTCATTTAAATGTTTTACTACTACTCTTGTTGTTTGATAAGTATCTGTTTCTTTTAAAACTTCGTCATCTACTTCAACATATAAATCATTTTGATGACTTGTTCCGATAGTTTTAACTCCAACAAGTTTACTATCTTTATATGCTTCAAATCGATATCTAATAGTTTTACTATCCCATCTAACAATATATTTCATATATAGTTTTTGAGCATCTTCATATTTTAACTTGTTTTTAAAGAGGAAAACCCACATCTTAATTTTATATCTTAATGGTAATTCACTACCATATCTTATAGCTGCACTCATTACATCTTTTACTCGATCACAATCTCTTTTACTGAATTCTTCATTTTCATGAACTAAATTACCAATAAAGTCATCAATTATAATTGGTGAATGTGGTAAATTTGCGTATTTCTTACTTGGATAAAAATAATCAATAAAATTATCATCAATAAAGAACTTGATGTTATCAGCATTTGTCATAACAAATATTTCTTTAATCTCACTTGCTTCTTGTTCTCCAATGTTTAAATTAGATAATACTTCTAAATATGGATCGTTTTCACTTTGGCTTCTGTAGACACTTGCTGCATATTTCGGGATTCTAAACATATCCATTACACCATGATAACTGATTCCATCTCCACTTCCGAACTCTTTATGGGTATTATAATCAAACATACACCATCCAATTGTTCCTGAAATATTATTATATTTATATGAGTCATTAATAACTTGTAAATGTCTTTTTGCTTGAGATACTCGATGAAATTCATCATCGAACTTTTTAGTTGGGTACATATGTCCAGTATGTTCAGTAATTAGATATGGTGCACTCTTTTTACTAACTTTGGAAACTTTTCTAACGCCTTTGTTGTTTCCTCTATGAACAAAATCATTATAAGTAAATACATCCTCAAACAAATGAGCACCTTTTAAGTTCCTAACTCCACCAGTAGGGCGGTAAGGATCTAATTCTTTTGCGATTCTATTTGTTTCTTTGTAAAGAACATCATCATGCTGAGATTCATTAATTCTTACTCCCCATATGAAGATAGAAGGGTGATTATAATCATGATAAATCATCTCATGAACATTTTGTTTTACAACATTTTTCCAATCTTTGTCTCCAATATGTTTCCATCCAGGGATTTCGTTAAATACTAAAAGACCAATTTCATCGCATCTATCTAAGAAATGTTTACTTGGAGGGTAATGGCTACTTCTTACAACGTTAACACCTAAATCATATTTTAAGATATCTGCATCTCTTCTTTGAGCATTACTTGGCATTGCATAACCAACATAAGGAAAAG
>DAOWHG010000125.1 GCA_030641535.1 Mycoplasmatota bacterium
ATATTAATTACTACGGAACAAGACGATTTTATATCTCCTTGTGGAGCATGTCGTCAAGTGATGAGCGAACTCATGCCTAGTGACGCTCTAGTACATCTAGCAAATAATAAAGGTGAAGTGAAAACACTTTTTAATAAAGATTTATTACCTTTTGCCTTTACAAAGGATGATTTATAATGTTTAAATCAGGATTTGTTACTATAATAGGTAGACCAAATTCTGGAAAGTCAACTTTTCTGAATAAAGTGTTAGGACAAAAAATTACAATAACTTCAGATAAACCACAAACTACTAGAAATAATATTTCTGGTATTTACACATCAAAAGAATCACAAATAATCTTTATTGATACTCCAGGTATTCATAAACCACAACACAAATTAGGAGCATTTATGACTCATTCTGCAATCAACACTCTCCGAAGTGTTGATTTAATTATGTTTATGATTGATAGTACTCAGTATTTTGGAAAAGGAGATCAATTTATTATCGAATTACTAAAAGGTGTTAAAGTACCGGTATTTCTTATTGTAAACAAAGTGGACCTAATAGAAGATATTGTTCCACTTAAAAATCATATTGATAAATTTAAAAAGAGTTTTAATTTTAAAGGAATCTTTACAGTTAGCGCACTAAGAGGAGATAACCTTGATAAACTTATTGTAGATATTGAAAATGAGTTAAGCGAGGGACCTAAATATTACCCAGATGACCAAATAACTGATCATCCTGAAAGATTTATTATTAGTGAACTAATTAGAGAAAAAGTTTTACGTTTAACTAAAGAAGAAATTCCTCATTCTGTAATGGTTCTAATTGAATATATCGAGAATGATGATAAAAATCCAAATCTTATCAATATCCATGCTTCAATAATTGTTGAGAGAAATTCTCAAAAAGGAATTATTATTGGTAAAGGCGGAAGTATGATTAAAGAAATCGGAACTTTAGCTAGAAAAGATATTTTGTATCTATTAGGATCTAAAGTTTATTTAGATTTGCACTGCAAAGTAGTTAAAGATTGGCGAAACAAAGATTTCCATCTTAGAAATTTCGGGTATGAAGAAGAACTATAGAAGGTGATTATATGGATCTTATTGAAGCAATTGTTTTAAAATCACTTGATTACAAGGACAGTAGTAAAATTCTATACTTGTACACAGATAGTGGGCTACAGAGTATTATTGCACATGGCGTTAAGAAAATGAATAATATAAATCGTGCTCTTAGTCAAAATGGTAATTTAATTAAAGTCTCCTTTTCAAAGGGAAGTTTTCCTTCGCTAAAAGAAGGGGAGATGTTAAACGATTTTCCAAATATAAAGCAAGACGTTTTATCCTATACTTATTTGAATCATATTATGGAACTAGTAAATAACACCATCTCTGAAGATTCTGATCACCCTAAAATGTTCTCTTTTTTAAAGAGATTATTCAGTCTTTATAATGACTTCCAAGACCCTGAAATTCTTAGTTTTATCTTTGAGTTAAAATTATTATATTTCTTAGGATATGGATTAAATTTTAGACAGTGTAATCTTTGTAATAAAAACGAGTTCTTAGTGTTTAACGTTGATAATGGCGGGTTAGTTTGTAGAGAACATTTATCTATAAATCAACAATCCTATGAAAGCGATATATATCTATTGTTGAGTAAAATGTATTTTATTGACATTAATGAATTTGAGAAGATTGATATAACAAAAAATGATCGTGTAATTATTAGACATATTATTGATCAACTATTTGATCAATACGTAAGTTTTAAGACAAAATCAAGAAATATATTACTTCAATTACAAAAATACTAAAAGAGCTTGCCTCTTTTTTTTGATTTTGTGTTATAATATAAACTGCATAATTATGTCGAAATTTGATTCCCAGGAGGAACGATATGAGTAATATAAAAATGGAAGATTTGGTAAACTACGCTAAAAACTACGGGTTTGTTTATCAAGGTAGTGAAATATATGGCGGACTAGCTAATACGTGGGATTACGGTCCTTTAGGTGTTGAGTTAAAAAATAATATAAAAAATGCCTGGTGGAAGAAATTCATACAGGAAAACAACTTAAATGTTGGACTTGATAGTTCGATTCTTTTAAATCCAAAAACTTGGGAAGCAAGCGGACATATTGGAGGATTTAGTGATCCTCTTACTGATTGCAAGAAGTGTAATACAAGACATCGTGCTGATAAATTAATTGAAAATTTTGACAACACAATTAATGCAGATGGTTGGTCTAATGAAAAAATGATTAACTATATTATAGAAAACAATATTGTTTGTCCGAACTGTGGCAAACTTGATTATACTGATATTAGACAATTTAATTTGATGTTTAAAACGAGCCAAGGGGTTGTAAGTGATAATAATAATGATCTGTATTTACGTCCTGAAACAGCACAAGGTATTTTCTTGAATTTCAAGAATATTCAAAGAACATCTCGAAAAAAAGTTC
>DAOWHG010000049.1 GCA_030641535.1 Mycoplasmatota bacterium
ATTGAAATAGCGGTGTCGTATTTCTTGCTTTTTAGAAAAGAGAATAAAGAAAAACATATAAAATTTGTTGTTTATTCTTATGGATCAATGGTGCTGATTTTTATGATTTTGGTTTCTGGAATATTGGGTATAAGTTTATTTTAGAAAATGTAATGTGAGATAAATATTCTCATCTCTTTAACACTATAAAAAAGAAATCATACATTGATTTCTTTTTTTTATATGAAAGAGCGATAAAAAAATGATAGAATGAAAGTGTTCAAAGAGTATTTTACAAAAAGTAATGAGTAAGGAGTAAATTATGGAAGCCATGTTATATGAAAAGTTACCTAATTTAAAAGTAAAATGCCTTGTTTGTAGTCATTATTGTATTTTAAATGACAGAAAAAAAGGGATTTGTGGTGTGCGCAAAAACATTGACGGTGAAATGCATGTCTTAAATTACGGTAAAACAGTAGCTTCAAGTATTGATCCTATTGAGAAGAAACCATTATATCATTTCCTAAAAGGAACTAATTCTTATTCATTTGCGACTGCTGGATGTAATATGCGTTGCCCATGGTGTCAAAATTATGCAATTTCTCAAAGCCCTAAAAAATTAACTTTTACTAAAGAATTTGAGATATCTCCAAAAGAACATGTTCGTAGGGCATTACATTATCAATGTCCTTCAATTTCATATACATATACAGAACCAACAATTTTCTTAGAATACGCTTACGATACTATGGTGCTTGCTAAGAAAGAAGGACTTAAAAATATTTGGGTAACAAACGGATTCATGTCAGAAGAAACTTTAGAATTAATATTGCCATTATTAGATGCAGCAAATGTTGATTATAAAGGTAAAGGTGATGTTTATCAGAAATATTGTTCTGGAAATGCAGAAGCAATACTTAGAAACATGAAAATCATGAAAGAAGCAGGTGTACATTTAGAAGTAACCACTCTATTGATACCTGGAGTAAATGATAAGTTAGATGATATTCAGTCATTAGTAAATGATTTAGTAACATTTTTAGGAGATGATACTATATGGCATATTTCAAGATTCTTCCCAGCTTATCAAATGAAAGATTTACCAATTACTCCTAAAAACACACTGTTAAAGGCAAAAGAAATAGGTCATAGCGCAGGTCTTAAAAGAATATATCTAGGAAACATTTAGATTAAGGAGGTAGTAAAATGTCAATTATTACAACATTTATCGTTCCTCATCCTCCACTAATTATCCCAGACATAGGAAGAGGAGAGGAATCTCGTATTCAAGATACAATTAATTCTTATCATGAAATAGCTAAAAGAATTGGTGAAATAAAGCCAGATACTATCATTATTTCATCACCTCATGCACACTGTTATAGAGACTATTTTTATATTTCTCCAGGAGCAACAAGTGAAGGTGATTTTTCCAGATTTGGAGCACCTCAAGTTAAATTTAAAGTCAATTATGATGAATCACTTATAAACAAAATTTCATCAGTTGCGAAACAAGAAGGCGTTCTTGCAGGAACTGAGGGTGGACCGTTAACACAGTTAGATCACGGAACAATGGTGCCTTTGTATTTCATTAATCAATATTGTAAATCATACAAATTAATTGTTATTAGTCCCTCAGGACTATCAGCAAATGAACACTTAAAGTTTGGTAAGTTAATTCAATCAGTTATCCCAGAAGATAAAAAGGTTGTCTTTGTAGCAAGTGGAGATTTATCTCATAAATTAAAAGAAGAAGGGCCTTATGGACTGGCTAAAGAAGGTCCAATCTTTGATGAAAAATTCGTAGAAATAATATCAAAGGGAAACTTAAGTGAGTTACTTAAAATTGATCGGCGTTTAGTTAGTAAAGCTTCTGAATGTGGATTAAATTCATTTATTATGATGAGTGGAGTATTAGATGGCTACCAAGTTGAGTCTAAACTACTATCATATGAGGGTCCTTTTGGTGTTGGATATGCTGTTGCTATGTTTGAAATAATTAACCAAGATGAACTAGAAAATCCGTATGTAAAAGTAGCTAAAGATGCTTTAGAGTATTATTTAGAACATCAAAAAATAATGCCTACACCTAAAAATCTTATTGATGATCTTGCTAATAATAAAGCGGGAGTATTTGTATCAATTTATAAATACGATCAACTTCGTGGATGTGTTGGAACAATTTCACCATCCACAAATTGTATAGCTGATGAGATAATTCAGATGTCAATTAGCGCGGGACTAATGGACCCTAGATTTAACCAAGTTAAGAAAAAGGAATTACCATATTTAAAATATAAAGTAGATGTGTTACTTCCGCCAACGCCAATTGAATCATCTAAGGAATTAGATGTTAAGAAGTATGGTGTTATTGTTTACCATAGTTATAAGTCAGGATTGTTACTTCCTAATATAGAAGGAATTGATACAATAGAAAAACAAATATCTATCGCTAGACAAAAGGCAGGCATTAGGGAACATGAACCATATAAAATGAAACGTTTTGAAGTTATAAGACATTATTAATTGTTTCTATTTCATTTATAATATTACAATTAGAACAATCACAATAAGAAGGAAGTGAATGAAATTGATAATTACACACATAATAAGAAAAGATGAATGGGAAAGAGTAAAAGATAAGACTGAATTTCAACCTGATTCTTTGAAAACTGAGGGTTTTATTCATTGTTCAAATGTTGAACAGGTTTGCAAAGTAGCTGATTATAATTTCAAAGGAAATAATGATTTACTTTTGTTATGCATTGATACAAAGAAATTAGTTAATAAAGTTATTTGGGAAGATTTGTATAACTTAAATGAATTGTATCCACACATATATGGTAGTATTAATAATGTGAGTGTAGTTGGAGTGTATAGTTTTACTCCAAATAAAGATGGGCATTTTGATTTGAGTAAAGAATGTGTTGAATTTATTAAACTATTTTAGATATAGGAGAATATTTGGATTTAAGGAAAGCAATCCAAATATTATAGGCTAGGAACCACTAAGTAATTTATGAACACAATAATAATTATACGGAGGACAGTATGAAAGACAGAGACATTCCTATTACTGATATTATAGGACTAGAGGAAGAAGGAGTAATTTCTCCAAGATTTATTCTTGATAGTCAAGATGCATTACCAAAACATATTACTACAGCAGTAATGCTTTTTGATAGAACACCCGATGATGAAATAATTAAAGATAGTATAGTTTTTTATAATTTTCTTGCCGCATCTGTATCAATTCCACAATATATCTATAAGGATAGAATTGTATTATCCTATGCACCGTTAGGTAGTGCAGCTGCTGGAGGATTATTAGAAGAACTGATTGCTTTAGGAATTAAAGAGGTTTTTGCTTGTGGAAGTGCTGGAGCTATTGGAGATATAGATACATCTAACTTTTTATTAGTCGATAAAGCTATTAGAGATGAAGGATTATCTTATCATTATTTAGAGCCTTCAGTCTATGTAGAACTTGATGAAGATTTTACTCAAGTCTTAAAAAATGAATTAGATAACCTAGGAATAAAACATATTACAGGAACTACTTGGACAACTGATGGATTCTTTAGAGAAACAAAAAGTAGAATTACGAAGAGAAAAGCTCAAGGTGCAGTTTCTGTTGAAATGGAGTGTGCAGGGCTTGCTGCTGTTGCAAAATATAGAAATATAAAGTTTGCACAACTGTTATACTTCTCTGATATAGTAAAACAAGAAATATGGAGTGGATTCGTAGAAGAAACGCCAAGTATTAGAAAAAAAATAAGCCACTTAGTGTTGAAAATAGCGTTAAACCTATAAAAATTACCGATTTAGAACACAAGGAATAGTGATATATCCCTTGTGTTTTGTTTGTTGAATGTTATAATATAGGTGAAGGATATTCTATCTATTTAAGAAC
>DAOWHG010000008.1 GCA_030641535.1 Mycoplasmatota bacterium
CTGCTAGCTGTTTAATCAATGGCATAAATAAATCTGTTTCAAAGTTAGTTTCTTTATCTTGAAGAAGACAAACCAATCTTTCAAACCCAAGTCCAGTATCAATATTTTTACTTGGTAACTCAGGGTATTCTTCTCTTGATAATTCAGGTTTACTATTATATTGAGAAAATACGATATTCCAAAATTCAACATATCTGTCGTTTTCAATATCGTCTTTAATAACACTAATATCTATATCTCCGTATTCAATTCCTCTATCATAAAAAATTTCAGTACATGGTCCACAAGGACCACTTCCAATTTCCCAGAAATTGTAATCAGATTTAATTATATGACTTTCTTCAACTCCTTCTTTAAGCCAAGCAGTCTTAGTTTCTTCATCTGTTGGGTAAATTGTCATATATAGTTTATCCTTATCAAATCCAAAATATTTTTTACTTGTTATAAGCTCAAAAGCCCAAGGAATTATTTCATCTCTAAAATAATCTCCAATTGAGAAATTTCCTAACATTTCAAAAAATGTATGATGTCTAGCTGTTTTACCAACATTATCAATATCATTAGTTCTTATACATTTTTGAGCATTTACAATTCTTGGATTTTTCGGAATCACTGTTCCATCAAAATATTTCTTCAAAGGTGCGACTCCAGCGTTAATCCATAACAATGTTTTATCATTATTAGGAATTAAACTAGCACTTTCTTCGACATTATGTCCTCTTTCTTTAAAGAACCTTAACCAAATATCTCTAATCTCATTTCCACTTAATTCTTTCATCAAAATCACTCCTTTAATAAAAAAACGACCTTAAAATCAATAAGGACGAATATATTCCGTGGTACCACCTTAGTTCTAGATATACTAGCACTCAAAACCCTTAACGCAGGAATACGTATGTTTTTAACATCTCTCAAAAGTAGCTTCAATATAACAACATACCAGTTTACACCAATCACTAGCTCTCTATAATGATTACTATACCTACTATTCTCTATCAATGATTTCAAATTTATTATACTTTACAACGATTAAAATAGCAACCTTAATGACTAAAAACTGATTATATCTGATATTTAATATATTAAAAAAGTTTGTCGATGACAAACTTTTTGTTTTTTAGAAATTAACTGTTTCCTGCACTTGTGTTATATGTATAAAACAATTCATCAGCAATCCCGTAAAATGATAGTTTTATATCAATGTTTGATTGCTCTAAGTCTATTACTTTGTCAAGTTCATAGATTTCTATATCAGATAACTCAATTTGATTAACAATGTAAGTAATTGAATAATTAACTAAATAACTTTTCAAAGATAATTCTTTCCAGATATTACTTTCTATAAATGTGTCAATGTAGCTTTCCCCAAAGCTTAAAACAACTTTATATTCAGTAAACACGCTAAGTAAAGTTTGATCTGTTAATACTGTTTCAAATACTGTTTCATTATCAAGAAAAATATTTGCTACAAAAATATATGAATCATTACTCTTTGACACCGTAACTGAATCTACATTTATTTCAGATATATCAATATTTACAAGCTGTCTGTTAAAAGTTGTTAGATTACTATTGAATGTGTTACCGCTGCTACTACATCCGGTTAATAATAGCGTAACCACCAATAAAAATATGTATTTTTTTTTCATTCTTTCCACTTCCCCTTTCTATAATAAAGTCCCTTAACTTTATATTATACATATTTAATCCTATATTACAACTATTCTACCATAAAAGAATATGGACTTATCCCTTCTTCAATTTCTTCTCCTAAATATTCGAAAGGAATATTAGGATCATTAATCTTTATTCTAGTTGTTTTTTCTGATTTCACATTAGTTTCTTCATTAAGAATTCGATCTATAATTCTATCACTTAAAACGCTTTGTCTTGGAGCTTCAAGTCTCTCAACTCCAAACTTAAATGCATTCATATCACCAATTAAAATCAATTTCTCTTTAGCTCTTGTAACACCAGTATACAATAGTTTTCTTTTAAGCATAATTGAGTAACTTCTGTAAAGAGGCATGATAACTACTTTGTATTCACTACCTTGTGACTTGTGAATACTCATTGCGTAAGCATGTTTTAAGTTAATCAGTTCACTTGACTTATAGGAAACTTCTATCCCCATAAAATCAACAATTAGAACATTCTCTTCAGTTAAACCAATTACTGTTCCCTGATCACCATTCATTATATTATCTTCAATCTGGTTAGTTAGCTGTAGTACTTTATCGCCGATTCTAAATTCTCTGTCACCATGAATTATAACTTTGCTCTTATTTTGATTAAATTCTTCTTGCAGTATTCTATTTACATTATCAATTCCAGCTGTTCCGCGATACATCGGAATCAATATTTGAATGTCCTCGTATAAACTATATCCGTTTAATTGAAGAAAATTAACAATATTGATTAATCTAGATTCAAAATTGCTTATATCTTCTGGAACAAAATATCTATCATCATAAGTTTTAAGCATATCCTCTGGTAAAAACTCGTTATTAATTGAATATGCTAATTTAATAATATTAGAATTCATTGCCTGTCGATGAATTGTGTTAAGTTTAATATAATCAATCATGTCAGAATCGATCATGTCTTTTAAAACCTGTCCAGGCCCTACACTAGGGAGTTGATCCTCGTCTCCTACTATTATAACTTTTGTTTCAGCAGGGATTGCCTGTAGCAATTGTGAAGCTAGAAAAACATCAATCATTGATGCTTCGTCTATTATAATTACATCAGCATAAACCAAGTTATCTTTATTGAACGTAAATTTTCCTTCATAATTATATCCCAAAAATCGATGAATTGTTTCAGCATGCAAATTTGTCATTTCATTTATTCTTTTAGCAGCTCTTCCAGTAGGCGCTATTAATTTAATATCGAATAGACTGTTATTATACAATATCGGTATTTGGTGATATTTAGAGTATACAAAAACTATTCCTTTAATGACTGTAGTTTTACCTGTACCTGGACCTCCAGTCAAAATGAAGAGATTACTTTTCATAGCATTTTGAATAGCACGTTTCTGTAATTTTGTGTATTTAATATTATTGATATTTTCGAACAATTCTGTATATTCATTCACTTTATTCTCATCTATCTCTTCATGCTCTATGAGTGTTAGTTCTTTAATTTTTTGGATTATATTTTGCTCAGCGTAATCAATTGTTCTTAATTTTACAATTTTTTCGTCAATTACGAACATTTTTTCTTTAATAAGTTCCTCTAAATAGTCTTCTAGCGTATCTTTTGATAAAATTTCACCCTTTTTATTAAGATTTACCATTAGATACTCCATTAATTGCTCTCTATATAGGAATGTATGCCCATAATTTATTCCCATTAGATTATAGAGGTATACTATCATAGCTTTCACCCTTTTTGGATGGTCTTCTTTGAACCCTAAACTCTTGGCAATTATGTCAGCTCTTTCAAAGCCGATTCCATCTATATCATAAATTAATTTATAAGGATCATTGGTTATTGTAGCTATTGTTTTTTCTCCGTAAAATTTGTGTATTTTGATTGCAGTTTTTGGTGTAATTCCGTATCCATAGAGTTGAATCAAAGTGTTTTCTGACGCTTTATTTTCGATTATTCCATTATATATAATTTCTTTAATCTTGTTATTTATTTTTGGTACTGAATCTAAGATATTCTTATCGTCTAATACTTTTTTGATAGTGTTCTTACCTAGGGCATTCACTACATTTATAGCCGTCTTCGTCCCGACCCCTTTAAATAAATCACTTGATAAGTACTCAATCAACCCTGGGATAGAGGTGTCACTTAACTTCTCAAAGCTATTGACCATATATTGTAGTCCATATCTGTTATGTTCTTTGAACTCTCCGAAGTATTTTATTTCTTCACCTCTCATAGGTTGTGGAAAATATCCGGTAATTGTCAGATAATCATCGTATGTAAAAAGCGTCAAATCTTCATTTGACTCAGTTACTTTTACTTTAATTATTGTATAGGAGTTTTCTTCGCTGTGAAAAATGATGGCTTTCACAATTCCTTGAACAAATTTCATATAATCACCGTTTTTATTATAACATATTATTAATAAATAATAATTGAAAAAATTAAGAAAAAAGAGTACTAAGTTTTACTTAAATACTCTTCAATATCCTTTACTTCTTTAATTATATTTTTACTTAAATTTTTAGAGCCTTTTTTCGTTACTAAGATATCGTCTTCTACTCTAATTCCAATACCTTCTTCAGATATATACAATCCTGGCTCAATTGTAAGAACCATTCCTTCTTGTAATTCTATATCGTGATGACCAACGTCATGTACATCTAATCCTAGAAAATGCCCGATTGAATGGTAATAGTATTTTATGATTTCATCTTCATCTTGAATTAGACCTATTTTCATACACTCTTTTGCTAGCATACCTTTAGCGTAGTTATTAAGTTCTTTCCAAGTAATTCCAGGTTTTATAAATTCTATTGCTTCTTTATTCACTTTTAAAACTATTTCATATAATATTTTCTGTCTTTCAGAGAATTTTCCATTTATAGGATAAGTTCTTGAGATATCAGATCCATAATTGCCATATAAAGCCCCTAAATCAAACAGAATTAAGTTTCCGTCTTCCAAAGCGCAATTGTTTTCTTCATAATGAAGCACAGTAGCATTTTTTCCAGAAGCCGCTATTGTATCAAATGAATTACCATCACTTCCTTCAAGTCTAATTTCATGAAGAAAATCTGCTTCTAGTTGAAATTCATTTTTACGAGACTTAAGATTCCCCATAATTTTGTTTAATCCTACTTCTGTAATATCAATTGCTTTTTTAAGCATTTCTATTTCGAGTTCAGACTTAAACATTCTTAGATATGAAATATGTTCGTTCGCGTTTTTAACATTTAATTCTTTATAAGACTTAAGGACAAACTCAAATTGATTATGCGAAATTGGCTCTTCAGTTGGTTTTATGCGGTATAAATCCATATACAAATTCACAGGATGAGTTACTCCTAAACCTCTACCGTAAGTCATCATACTTCTAAAAAACTGTTCGAATTTACTTAAATAGTGTATTTTAGAATTCTCGATACCTGATATTTCACTAGCTGCTTCTTTTGTAATACTTTCACCAACCCACTGTCTCATATATTCAGTAGTTTCTTCTATAAATAGATAAGCAACTGTTTTTTTATCGTCCTTTAAAATCATAAGTTTTACATTAGGCTCATTAAGTCCTGTTAAATAGTAAAAATTGCGATTAGGAATATACTGGTGAAACTGATCAGTTGTTTTATGTGCTGGCTTCCCTGAATCCAAAATGACAACACTTTTATTTTCTATTCTGTCTATTAGATTATTACGGTTTTTCACATACGTGTTTTCCATGTGCGTCACCTCCTAAAAAAATTATAACAAATAATTACTGTATTTCAAATAAAAAACAGTGATTTCGGAAAGAAATCACTGTTTAGTAATATATTTAGTCTTTTAGACCTTTTGCAAGGAACGCAATAGTTCTAATCATTTGTGCAGTATAACTCATTTCATTGTCATACCAAGTTAATACTTTAACCATTTGTTTTCCGTCTACTGTCATAACTTTCGTCATGTTAGCATCAAACAAAGTACCGTATTCAATTCCAATTGTATCACTTGAAACGATTGGGTCTTCAGTGTAACCAAGAGATTCATTAGCGCGAGCTTTCATAGCTGCGTTAATTTGTTCTACAGTTACTTCTTTTTTCAGTTCAACAACTAAATCAACACATGATCCAGTTACTGTAGGAACACGTAATGCAATTCCATCTAATTTTCCTTTTAAGTTTGGTAATACTTTACCAACTGCGACTGCTGCACCTGTACTTGTAGGTACAATATTTGCTGCAGCTGCTCTACCACGTCTTGCATAGATTCCTTTTGCATGAGGAGCATCTAGTGTGTTTTGGTCATTTGTATAAGCATGAACTGTTGTCATAAACCCTTTAACAATACCAAATTCTTCATCTAATACTTGAGCAACAGGAGCTAAACAGTTAGTAGTACAAGAAGCACCACTTACTACAGTTTCTGTTCCATCTAAAATATTATGGTTAACGTTGTAAACAATAGTTTTTACGTTTCCTTTTGCAGGAGCACTTACTACAACTTTTTTAGCTCCAGCTTTAATATGTTTTCCTGCTCCCTCTTCTGAAGTGAAGAAACCTGTACATTCAAGAACAACTTCAACACCAAGTTCTTTCCAAGGTAATAATTCAGGATCTCTTTGAGCATAAACCTTTGTTTTTTTACCTTCTACTACGATAAAATCTCCATCTACAGTAATACTATCATGTTTGTATCTACCTTGTGCAGTATCATATTTTAATAGATATGCTAATGTTTCAGCATCTGTTAAATCGTTTAATGCAACGATTTCATAATCCGGATTGTCATTCATTAATCTAAACGCTAAGCGTCCGATGCGACCGAACCCATTAATTGCAACTTTTATAGCCATTTTTTAATTCCTCCTAATATTTTTTTAGTTCATACTTATTATAATGTTTTTAATTAAAAATTACAACTAACTTGATGCCTGTAAAAACGTTTTCTTTTCAGTAAAATAAAAAAAGTTAACTAAGATAAGTTAACTTTTTAGCTAGTATGCGCTTGTTTTTTTTCTTTATCACGAAGTTCTTTAAAATAAATATCAAGAGCGTTCATATAATCGCAGTCTTGACCTTTATCACATGTAGTACACATAATGATTTCTCGTAGTCTCTTAGGTATAAATGTTCTTATTTCATCATCATTATACCCCACTTGCATTTTTTTATCTTCGACTATAATTGGTCTTCTAAGTACACTTGGGTTTTCAATGATAAAGTTTGTTAACTCACTCATTGTCATATCTTCAATATTTAAGCTTCTTTCTTGAAATATTTTAGAACGGGTAGAAATTATGTCTTCAAATCCTGCTTCAGTGTTTTTCAACATTAATAGAATATCGTCTCTTGTTAATCTAATATTAAATATATTTTTTTCACGGTATTCAATACGATGATCATCAAACCATTTTTTTGCTTTTCTACATGAAGAACAGCTTGGAGTAGTGTAAATTTGAATCATCTGTATCACCTTCTTTTTTATAATTTTTATAATATACAGTTGGTATCACTCTATTATAACATAGAAAATTGAACTTTCAAGATTTTTTAACATTTGTGATAGCGTTTTCTTTTTACTTTCATTGTATTGTGATATAATATATAAAGTTGTGAGGAGTGAAAAATATGAAATGGAATCTAGAAAAACTTTATCCTACAGTAAAAGCTTGGGATATGGACTATGAAAAGCTACAAAAACTAATTGATAAAATGGGTGAATTTCAAGGAAAACTTGGAGAATTCGAAAGTTTTTTAGCTTATTACAATTTACAAAAAGAATTAGCTGTATTAGGTATTAAAGTTTATCAATATGCTGCATTATTGTCTCATTTAAACAAAAAGAATACAGACAATGCTGCAAGAGTTCAAAAGATGGCTTACTTGCTGAGTAAATTAAGTCAAGTTACCGCTTTCGAATCACCAGAATTATTATCTATTGGGAAAGAAACAATTGATGGATTTATTGAAAGAGATGAAACATTAAAAGAATATTCATTTCCACTTAGAAAATTATTTAGAAACCAAGAACACGTTTTAGATAAAAAGAGCGAATCATTACTTGCTAATTATTCGCAACTTTCAGGCCAAGGAAACGAAGTTTATTCTGCTTTAACTGTTGCTGATAAAGTAGATAAAGAAATCACCTTATCTGATGGTAAAAAGGTTGTGATTACTAGCGGAAATTATCGCAGCTATTTAGCTGACTTAGAATCTCCTGAAGACCGTAAATTGGTATTCGAGACGATTTTTAGTCAATATAAAGATCATAAAAATGCTTATGCTCAAATTTATAACACCATCTTACAAAGAGATATTGCTATAATGAAAAGTAGAAATTATAAATCAAGTTTAGAATCATACTTATTCACTAATAATATCCCACTTGATGTTTATCATAATCTTGTTGAAGTAGCTAAAAATAATACTGCTCCAATTAAGAGATACTATAAATTAAGAAAAGATTATTTAGGACTAGAAAAACATCATACATATGACCGTTTTATTAGTTTAGCTGAAAGTAGCACTAAATTCACTTATGATGAAGGAAAAGAATTATTCTTTAATTCTATTGAACATATGTCAAAAGATTTCCAAGACAAGGCTCACAGTGCTCTTGAAGAAGGATACGTTGATGTATACGAACAAGAGGGAAAAGAAACAGGTGCATATTCATGGGGTGCTTTGAATGAACATCCTTTCATCTTATTAAACTTTGATGATACATTAAATAGTGTTTTTACTTTAGCTCATGAAGCTGGACATTCTATGCATAATTTATATTCAGCTGAAACTCAACCAATCGCTACTCAAGATTATACTATTTTTGTAGCTGAAATTGCATCAACATTTAATGAACATAATTTATTAGACTATTTCATTAAAAATTCTAATGCTACTAAAGAAGATAAAATAACTTTATTACAACAATCTATTGATGATATATTAGGTACATTCTATCGTCAAACATTGTTCGCAGCTTATGAATTAAAAGCTCACGAAATAGCTGAACAAGGTGAACCAATTACTTATAAAACATTGTCACAAATAATGGTAGACCTATATAAAGAATTTTATGATATTGATATAACAGAGGAAAATGGCAAAGAATTTGTTTGGGCATATATCCCTCATTTATTTTACACTCCGTTTTATGTATATCAATATTCAACAAGCTTTGCTGCTTCATTAAAACTTTATGAATTAGTTAAAGATAATCCAGAAAACATAAACAAGCATATTAGTTTATTAAAATCAGGTGGAAACGATTTCCCAGTTAATCAAGTTAAAAAAGCTGGAATCGACTTAACTACAAAAGAGCCATTCATGGCTGTTGTAAACCGTCTAAATGAATTAATTAATGAATTAGAGGTTGCATTAAAAGAATAATTATTGTATTATTTATTTAAGATACAAAAACGATGATTAGAATTAGTAATATTCTTAAGATTATCAAAGCGAGTTTAGAATAGTGAGAGCTAAACATAATCACTAATATGAATGGGTCTATGAGTGGTATTAATAATACCCGTAAATCTTGCGTTAAAAGATTCGAGTGCTAGATATTTTCTAGAACAAAGGTGGTACCACGGATTTTTCAAGTTCGTCCTTTTCTAAGGACGGACTTTTTTATTTTTAAGGAGGAATTATAATGAAACGAATATTATCAGGAATTAAACCAACGGGTTCTTTAAACATTGGAACTTATTTAGGAAGTTTAAAGAACTTTGTTAAACTTCAAGACAAAATGCCAGACTATGAATTCTTTATCTTTATAGCTGATTTACACGCTATTACAATCTATAAAGATAAACAAGAACTAAGAGATAAAACTAAAGAGTTAGCTGCTTTATACGTAGCTTGTGGATTAAATCCAGAAAGAGTAAACTTATTTATTCAATCTGAAATCCCAGCTCATTCACAAATGGCATATCTATTACAATGTAATTCTTATGTTGGTGAACTAGAGAGAATGATCCAATATAAAGAAAAATCAAAAAAACAGGAGACAGGAATTACTGTCGGTCTTTTCACATACCCAACATTAATGGCTAGTGACATATTATTATATGATGCTGAATTTGTACCTGTAGGAAAAGATCAAAAACAACACTTAGAACTTGCAAGAGATATCGCAGTTCGCGCTAACAATAGATATAACAATATTTTCACTATACCAAATCCTTTAATTGCTGAGGTTGGGGCAAAAATTAATAGTTTAACTGATCCAACATCAAAAATGGATAAAAGTGATGATAATGATAAATCTAGAATCAACCTTCTAGATTCTGAAAATATTATTAGAAAGAGAATTAAATCTGCAGTTACAGATTCATTAGGTACAGTTAAGTATGATCCTGAGAAAAGACCAGGTGTTTCTAATTTAATGACTATCTATAACGTAATTACTAATACTTCTTTTACTGATATCGAAGAAAAATATGATGGAATGGGATATAAAGAATTCAAAGAAGATTTAGGAGAAATAGTATTCCAAGAATTAAAACCGATTCAAGAAAGATATTACAAATTAGTAAATTCTAAAGAGCTAGATGATATTTTAGATAAAGGTCGTGAAAGAGCGAACCAAGTAGCAAGTAAAAAAGTATTTAAATTCAATGATCGTATAGGATTGGGAAGAAAGAGAAAATAAAATCTACACATGCTATTACACGGAGGGATAAAAATGAAGAACATATCGCGTGAATTTGGTCTATTTATAGACAACATTAGGGATTCAAGAAATATGTCTAGAGAAGACTTTGTAGAAGACATTCTATCTACAAGACAATACCAAAGATATTTAAAGGGTGAAGCTTCAATATCAATAGAAAGAATAGTACAGTTAGTTGACAAATTGGAATTAGAATTTTTCTCAATTTATAATCGCTTTTCTAATTCTTCTAATATTGAACGTCAAATGATAAACCGGATTTATCGTTATATTTCAGTATCAGACTTCAAAAATGCATATGACTTAATTCAAGAATATAAAGGCTTTGTTTTTGTTTCTCGTTATTATAAGAAGCTTCTTAATATATATGAAATAATGATTAATCATAGACTGTTAAGAATTTCTGGAGATATGGCAGTAAACAAATTTGAGCAAGCAATAAATTATCCAGAATGCTTAGATAATGAAAACTTTAATTTCATTGAATTAACAGCTCTATTATATATGGTTGAAATAATGAACGATGAAAAAAACAAAAAAGCAATTATGTCTAAGTTATTTGATATACTTAAATTTCATAAAATTTCGGATTTAAATGAAGAGGATGACGGATTAGCAGTTGTATATTCTGTATTTTCAAAGCTCCTTGGATCTCAAAAGCAATACCCTGAAGTGATATTTTTCACTAAAAAAGGTATCGAATTATGCGAATTACATAAAACAACAAACTCTTTATCTCACTTATATTATTATTGTTCATTAGGTTACTTAGGATTAAACAAGACAGACGTTGCTCTTAAATATGTTAAGAAAGCTTTTTTCACTTTAGAAATCGAGAATATTCCAAAAAAATACAATATATTTGTAGATAGATTCGAGTCTCATTTCAATAAAAAATTCAGTGATTTTAAGACTTGGTAAAGATTTAACTGAGATTATATAAAAAAAAAGAAAAAGTAAACTCTTTCTTTTTTTGATTAGAATCAAGTATTGCTTATTTAAATTTAAACATGAATTCTCTAATAAGTCTTTGCGTTTTACGATGAGAGTTTAAATTAATTACCCATCTGTTTGTTTCGATATCAATAATATTTTCTTCATACCATTCATTTAGTTTAAAAATCATAGTTCTTATCATATTAATTTCTTTATTCTGAATGGCCAATTTTAATCTATCGAGATAACTCACAACATATGGGTCACAAGAATATTGCTTAATAGTACCAAGCATACCCTCATATTCAACTTCCAGTTCCTGAATATTAGTCATATATTTTCCTCCATTCACACTATTTTTTTCCATAATAAAAGCTGCTAGAAACTCTATACAGCTTCCAATTTTTTATTTAATTGTATAAAATATCCTATGGTTATTAGAGAACTTGTTGTAAAATGTTATCATACAACGGTTGCGACTGGTAATTCAGGTTGAAGATCTCCATATCCGCTTGCTGAAATAATTGCTTGTCCTTTTGAAGCTGCAAAAGCCATTCCGATTAATATCAATATACTCATTATTTTTTTCATTATCATCAACTCCTAACACTATTATAAACATTAATAAAGTAAAGTAAAAGTCCATATATGACCCAAAAGC
>DAOWHG010000114.1 GCA_030641535.1 Mycoplasmatota bacterium
CAAGTCTTGCAATAAGTATTTTAGATTATATTCGCATAAGAGGAGTACATGTAATCGCAACTACACACTACCCAGAATTAAAAGCTTATGCCTATAATAAAGATGAAATAGTAAATGCTAGTGTTGAATTTGATGTTAATACTTTATCGCCAACTTATCGTTTACTGCTAGGTACTCCAGGTAAATCAAATGCTCTTTTAATAAGTGAACGACTAGGACTAAATGAAACAATAATCTTTGAAAATATATTTGCAGATATTGGTGATGAACAAAGTATTGAACAATCATTATCAACATTTTCATCTCATATGACAAGAATTATTAAGATTATTGACAATTTAACTGTTGGGTCTTTAATTTTACTAGATGAACTTGGAAGTGGGACTGATCCAAAAGAAGGAGCAAGCTTAGCAATTAGTATTTTGGACTATGTTCGTGTTAGAGGAGTCCATGTAATTGCAACAACTCATTACCCAGAACTTAAAGCGTATGCATATAATAAATCTGAAATAGTAAATGCTAGTGTTGAATTTGATGTAGATACATTGAGTCCAACTTATAGATTATTACTAGGAACTCCAGGTAAATCAAATGCACTTTTAATCAGTGAAAGACTTGGACTAAATAATTCTATTATTGCCCAAGCAAAAGAAAACGTTTTGACATCACAATCTGAGGTAACAGATTTGATAAATAAGCTTGAAAAACGAGGAAACTCTCTTGAACAAAAAATTAGAGAATATGAATCACTAATAAAAGATAATAATGAATTGGTCAGCCGAAACGAAAGGTTTCAAAAAGAGCTTATAGATGAAAAAAGAAGTTTAAAAAGAAAAATAGCAGTTGAACAAAGTCAAATAATTAAGGACACAAAAGAGGAGGCTCTTAACCTTATCAAAGTGATTGAGGACCTTAAAAACAAGGGTGTAATTAAAGATCATGAGATTGCGGAAATCAAATATAAAATTAAGTCATTAGATGTTGAAAAAGATCCAATAATTTCAACTGAAAAACACGACTTTTTAGTTGGTGATATTGTGAATATTTTAAGATTTAATCGCGCTGGTGAATTACTTAAAAAACAGAAGAATAATCATTGGCTTGTGAAAATGGGATCTTTAACTTCACAATTTGCAGAAGATCAAATCGAGTTTATTAAAAGAGAAGATATTTCACAAAAGTCTCCACATAAAATAAAATCAAGCATTAAAAAGAATGTTAAACCCGAACTTGACCTTAGAGGAATGAGATATGAAGAAGCTGAATTTGCTTTAGATAAGTATATTGACGACTGTATAATGACTAATATGCCCTTTGCTACTATAATTCATGGCTATGGAACTCTAACATTAAGAAAACTTGTAAAATCTTATTTAAGTAAAAATTCCCATATTTCTGGCTATCGTGACGGTACTGGTGGAGAAGGAGGAACAGGAGTTACTGTTGTAACTTTTAAATAAACTGTGCAAAATTGTTGTAATTTTTGAATTCTTTAAGTATAATATATTTGTGATTTTGAAAAAGGAGGAATAAAAATGCCTGTAGTTTATACAAACAATGAAAACTTCGCAAAAGAAGTAGAAAAAGGAACTGTAATTGTAGACTTTTATGCAGACTGGTGTGCTCCATGTCGTATGATTGGTCCTGTTCTTGAACAAATTGCTGAGGAAAATGAAGATATCAAAGTAGTAAAAGTAAATGTTGATGAAAACATTGAACTTGCTAATCAATTTGGAATTAGAGGAATACCTGCATTACTTGTTTTAAAAGACGGAAAAACAGTTGCTCAAAGAGCTGGCTTCATGCCAAAAGACGCTTTGGTTGATTGGATTAAAAATTCATAAAAAATAACTAGGTTAAATCTTGGTTTTTTTTTTGCTTTATTGTATAATGACGGTGGTGATTAGATGGACGGAATCTTATTAGTAAACAAACCTAAAGGATATACTTCACACGATGTAATTAGTGTATTAAGAGGAATTTTAAAAACAAGAAAACTTGGTCATACAGGAACTTTAGATCCTGATGCCACCGGTGTTTTAGTTGTCGGTGTTAATAAAGGTACTAAGATAATGAAATACCTAAACAACGACGAGAAAGTCTATCAAGCCAAAGTATTAATCGGTCAATCTACCGATACTTTAGACAAAACTGGAGAAGTCCTTAAAGAGAAAAAAGTTGAAGAGTTGGTTGATGTTGACCAGGTAGTAGATTCTTTTAAAGGATCTTACACTCAAACACCTCCAATGTATTCAGCGGTCAAGTATCAAGGAAAAAGATTATATGAATACGCAAGAAAAGGGATAACGATTGATAATATACCATCAAGAGTTATCGAAATATTTGACATCAAAAGAATAAATGATATTATATATGCGGATGGATTCGCTAGCTTTGATTATTATGTTCATAGCTCAAAAGGGCTATATGTAAGAACTTTATCATATGATATTGGTCAAAAATTGGGATATCCTTCACATAATTCTGAGTTACACCGCTTACAAGCGGGAAAATTCAAAGTAGAAGATAGCTATACTCTAAAACAAATAGAGGATGGTGATTATCAAATAATATCACTCTCTAATGCTTTATCTCACTTAAATAAATTGGTAGTTACTGAAGAATTAATGCATCACATAAATAATGGGATGGCAATAAGCTTAAAATATTTCAAAGATTATTCTCTTACACGTTTAGTTGATCAAGATGATAATCTACTAGCTATCTATGATAAACACCCCTCAGAGCCTAAAATGAAGGCAATAAACGTCTTTTTAGAGAAGGTTGATTGACATGAAAATAATAAAATTGAATGGAAATCCAATTGAACACAACACTGTTGCTGCTATCGGCTTCTTTGATGGTGTTCATTTAGCTCATAAAGAGTTAATAAAGAAAACAATAGAAATAGGTAACGATAAGAAAATAGCTAAAGCAGTAATTACTTTTGATATTCATCCTAAAAGTATCTTATTTGATTTAGATTACTTTTACCTAACTCCTTTAGAGCGAAAGATAGAAGCATTAAGTAAGTTTGATTTAGATTATATCTATGTTATTGAGTTTTCTAAAGAAAAAGCTTCTTTAACACCAAATGAATTCATCGAGCTGTATTTAAAGAATATTGATACAATTGTTTGTGGGTTTGATTTTAAATTTGGAGTTAGAGGTAGTGGTAATGTAAAAACACTACTTACTGACAAAAGATTTAATACAGTTGTAGTAAAAGAAGTTACATACGAAGGATATAAAGTTGGAAGTACCCATATAAGAGATTTAATTAGATCAGGACAAGTTGACAAAGTAAAAGATGTATTAGGAGATTACTATTCAATTACTGGTGAAGTAATCCATGGTGCTAAAAAAGGTCGAATGATAGGTTTCCCTACTGCGAATATTAATACAGATGGCTATTTCATACCAAAAAGAGGTGTTTATGTAACACTAACGAAAGTAGAAGACAAATGGTTCGAATCGATGACAAGCGTTGGTCATAACCCAACTTTAAATTGTCGAATAGATTTAAGTGTTGAATCAAATATCTTTAATTTTGACGAAGAAATTTATGGAGAAATTATTGAAATCAAATTTATAAAACGATTAAGAGATGAGATAAAATTCACGACAGTAGAGGCCTTAATAGCCGAAATTAAAAAAGATAAAATAAATACAATTAATATATTTAATAGCCTAAACAAATAGTACTTGCATATATTAATTACTATGATATAATAAAAATCGCTCCTACTTCTTTGTTTATCGATACTCCAACGATATTCTAGGAAATAGGTAAGAAAATAATAAAGGAGGAATAATTATGGCATTATCAAGCGAAGCTAAAAAAGCAATTGTTGAAGAATACCGTCTTAAAGAGGGTGACACTGGAAGCTGTGAAGTTCAAGTAGCGCTTCTAACACATGAAATTCTTGAACTAAATGCACATTTACAAATACACAAACATGATCATCATTCAAGACGTGGATTACTTAAAAAAGTAGGACATAGAAGAAATTTACTTAAATACTTAGCTAAAACTGATGTACAAAGATATCGTGACCTAATCAAAAAATTAGGATTAAGAAGATAAATAAAGCGCTAATATGCGCTTTTTTTATTGAAAATTATGATATAATACTAATTGGAGGGTACAATTATGAAAAATTCTGAAAAGAGAATCGCATTATTACAAAAACTTGGAATACTTGCTTTGATATTAATATCTATGAAGTATTTAAGTGATTTATTTGGATCACAAATTGAAACTTTATTTAGCGCTATCAATGCAATTGTTTTTCCTTTAGTAGTAGCGTTATTTATTAGTTATTTGCTTGCTCCAATAGTTAAATTTATTGATAAAAGAGTTAAGAAAAGATGGATAAGTGTAATTATTGTATTCATTTTGATGTTCTTTATAATTGCGCTGTTTATAATATTAATAGGGAATATGATTTATGATCAAGCTGTTATCTTTGTTTCAAGAGATTGGGACAATATATTGGAATATATTCAAAATTTCACTGAAAATAACGCTAGATTAACTGAAATATATGAGTCACTTAGCAGTTATATTAACCTTGATACTGTTTCACCAGTAATTATAAACGTTGTCAATATATTTAGAAGCGTTGCAAGTGTTGTTGTAAGTATTGTCTTAATTCCTGTATTTTTATTCTTTATTCTTAATGATAAAGAAAGAATATTTAATGGTTTCTTAGTTGTTGTACCTAAAAAACATCAAAAACACATTAAAGAATTAGGTATAAGATCAAATACTGTAATTGAAAAATACTTTAATGGACGTTTTACTTCAATGTTAATAATGAGCATATTCTTTACAATTATATTCTTTATTTTTGGGTTTAGAGAAAGAAGTATATTCTTTGGATTTACTCTAGGATTTTTAGATATTGTTCCATATATTGGGGGATTCATCGGAATGTTAATCCCATTACTATATTCATTGACTGTTCCTGAGGCATTATTGTTTGGTGAATGGACATTTATTGCAATAGTTATTGCAAATATTGTTGGACAAGCCCTACAAGGTGGTATTATTCAACCATGGATTATGGGCAGGGAAGTAAGCCTTCATCCATTACTAGTATTATCTAGTTTCATCTTCTTTGGGGCGTTATTTGGTGTTACTGGAATAATCTTAGCTATTCCAATAACTGGTATTATTAAAGTAACATTTGAATATTTTTATGAAATAAAACAAGTTCCTTTAGAAAAACCAAAACCGACTAAGTAAAACCACCTTTTTAGAGGTGGTTTTTTTTTGATTTAAGGCTGATAGAAAACAATAAGTATTAATTCTATCTTTTTTAGAATTTTTATGGTATTATAATAAATTGAATAAAATAAAAATAAGAAAAGAAAAAGAAAAGAGGAAAAAAGAATATGACTGACGTAAGAATATTCGAGATGGATTTTGATGGAAGAAAGCTAATTGTAGAAATTGGTGAAGTTGCAAAACAAGCTGCAGGAGCAGCAATCGTAAGATATGAAGATACAGCATTATTAAGTGTTGTAGCAATTTCAAAAAAACCAGTTCCAATGAATTTCTTTCCATTAATGTGTATTTACCAAGAAAAAATGTATGCTGGTGGAAAAATACCAGGAGGATTTCTAAAAAGAGAAGGAAGACCAAGCGATAACGAAACATTAACTTCAAGATTAATTGATAGACCGCTTAGACCTTTATTCCCTGATGGATTTAGAAATGAGATTCAAGTTATTAATCAAGTGATGAGTGGGAATCAAGATAACTCACCTGAAATGACTGCAATGATCGGTAGTAGTATCGTAATTGGAATTAGTGAAATTCCATTTAATGGTCCTATTGCAGGGGTTAACGTAGGTAGAGTCAATGGTGAATTAGTGGTCAACCCTACAGTTGCTCAACAATCATTATCTGATATTGAATTAATTGTAGCTGGTACTAAATATGCTGTTAACATGGTGGAATCAAGTGCTAAAATAGTTAATGAAGAAGATATGTTAGAAGCAATCAATTTTGGTCATAAATGGATCAAGAAAATTGTTGAATTCCAAGAAGAAATTATTAAAGAAGTAGGAAAAGAGAAAAAAGAATACGAGTATAAAGTTGTCGACAAAGATTTCTTTGAAGAAATTAAGTTACAAGTTGAAAAAGATATGGTAAAAGCTGTTCAAACTGTTGAAAAACAAGCAAGAGATGAAGCTATCACAGCTGTTACTGATCAAATTGTTGCTAAATATGAAGAAGAAAAAGCAGGAATGGATAAAGATGATCTTAAATTGATGATTTCTAATATCGGGTCTGTTTGTCATGATATCGTAAAAGATGAATTAAGAAGATTAATAAGTGTTGATAAAGTAAGACCAGATGGTCGTAAACTTAATGAATTAAGACCTCTTGAATCAAAAATTGATTTATTTGTTAGAACTCATGGTTCAGCAATGTTTACAAGAGGACAAACACAAGCTCTTGCCTTAACAACTTTAGGATCTCTAAGAGAACATAAAATTATTGATGGTATTGCTGAAAAACAAGAAAAAACATTTATGTTACATTATAATTTCCCACCATACAGTGTTGGTGAAACAGGAAGATATATGGGCGCAGGTAGAAGAGAAATCGGACACGGAATGCTTGGAGAACGTGCACTTAACCAAGTAATGCCTAATGAAGACGAATTCCCTTATACTGTAAGAGTTGTATCTGAAATACTTGAAAGTAATGGGTCAAGCTCACAAGCTACAATCTGTGCTGGTAGTATGAGTTTAATGGCCGCAGGAGTTCCTATTAAAGCTCCAGTTGCAGGTATTGCAATGGGTCTTATTAAAGAAGGAGACGACTACTCAATTTTAACTGATATCCAAGGTATGGAAGATCATAATGGTGACATGGACTTTAAAGTTGCTGGTACTAAAGATGGTATTACTGCCCTTCAAATGGATATTAAAATTGCTGGTATTACAAATGAAATAATGGCTGAAGCTTTAGAACAAGCAAAAATAGCTAGACTAGAAATACTTGATAACATGAATAGTATTATTGCTGAATCTAGAAAAGAAGTTTCAGAACATGCTCCAAAAGTAAAATTAATGCAAATTGATCCAGATAAGATTAGAGACGTAATTGGACCTGGTGGAAAACAAATTACAAAAATTATTGAACAATGTAATGACGTTAAAATCGACATCGAACAAGATGGTCGTGTAACAATAATGCATACAAATACTGTTGATATCGCAAAAGCAATCAAAATAATTGAAGAAATTGTTAAAGTTGCTAAAGTTGGCGAAGTATATAATGGTAAAGTAGTTAGAATAGAAAAATTCGGATGCTTCGTTGAACTATGGAAAGGTACTGACGGATTATGTCATATCTCTAAATTAGCTCATGAAAGAGTACAAAAAACTGAAGATGTTGTTAAATTAGGCGATATCATAAGCGTAAAAGTTATTGGAATAGACGATAAAGGTCGTGTGGATTTATCAAGAAAAGCAGTACTACCTAGACCTAAACCTACTCCAAAGCCTGAAATCAAAAAAGCACCTGAAAAGAAATAATTCAAGCAATATGTTAAACTATTTACGCAGGAGGTGCTTATCATGAGAGATAAAGACGAAATTATATGTCACTGTCAAGAAGTAACTTATGAGGAAATAGTTAAAGCTATTAAAAATGGTGCAGACACAATTGAAAAAATAGGCGATGCTACAGAAGCTGGAATCACTTGTGGTACATGCATCGAAGACTTAGAAGAAATACTAGAAGAAGAACAAGCTAAATAATTAATACCTGGGTAACCGAGCAGAAATGTTAGGAAAGTCCATGCTAGCACAAGCTGAGATGCTTGTAGTGATTGTGATAGAGGAAACAATAACTCTATGCACGAAAGTGACGGCTGAGAAAATACCTGTTAAATGGTATGAGTATCTTTAAAAGTGCCACAGAGACGAGCTTTATAGGAAACTATGAAGGTGGAACGGGTAAACCCCGCAAGCTAGAAACCCAAACTATGGTAGGGGCACTTTGATTCGGTAAATGAACTGATGAAGAGAC
>DAOWHG010000025.1 GCA_030641535.1 Mycoplasmatota bacterium
CCAAAATGTTATAAAAACTGAATTAAAGTCAATAAGTAGAACATTATCTACTCCAAGAAAATCGGAAATTGAATATGAAATAGAAAAAATCACAATTTCAGAAGAAGAATTAGTTATAGAAGAACAGGCAGTTCTTGGAATAAGTAGAGAAGGATATGTTAAACGGGCATCAGTTAGATCATTTAAAGCAACTGATAAACCAAACGTTAAAGAAAATGACTCTATGTTATTCACAAGTGAAGTTTCAACTTTAGATACTGTATTGATTTTTACTAGTAAAGGGAATTATGTTTATCTTCCAGTTTATAAAGTACTTGATTCTAAATGGAAAGATTTAGGAACTCATATTAGCAATATCGTTCAGCTTGAAGAAGGAGAAAAAATTGTTAGAATAGTACATGTTAAAGACTTTAAAGAAGACAAGTACATAGTATTTATAACTAAAGATAATTTAATTAAGCTTACAAAACTTGAAGACTTCAACGTATCAAGATATTCAAAAACAATTAAAGCAATTAATCTAAATAAAGGTGATTCTTTAGTTTCAGTTGATGTTACCGATTGTCTAGATAGTGAATTATTGATAGTAACTAAAAAAGGTATCGCTTTGAAATTCAGTTTAAGTGAAATTTCTGTTACATCTACTACAGCAAAAGGAGTAAAAGGTTTAAATTTAACTCCGAGACAAAAATTATCATCCGGAATTATTTTGAAAGATCATCATGAACTATTAGTTTTGACTCATCGAGGTACTATAAAAAGACTAAATTTAGAAGATATTCCAAAGAAAAGAAGAACTAATAAAGGTGTTCCATTATATAAAGTTGTCAAATCAAATCCGTATCTAGTTGTTGATTTGTGTTTAATGAATGCTACTCAATATAAGAATAGAGCAAAAATTAATATCAATACTGATAAAATGTTGGTTACTTTAAAAGCATTTGATATTAAAACAGATAAAACTGTTACTGGGAAATCATACATTAAATCAAAACAAGGGAAACCATTATTTATGAATATTGAGGAATTGGAAATTGATGATACAATACCAAATCTTAATGATTATAAAAAAATTAAGAACATTGATCTTGTACAACAAAAACTATTTGAATAAAAAGTAGCTTAGGCTGCTTTTTATATTTAATATACTCAAAAAAATCGAAAACGACTATAATAAAGCATTAATGATTAGGAAAAATACCATAATTATAGTAAAATAGAACTATAAATACTATGTTTGAGGTGGTTAAATTGAATTGCTTGATAAATATCGATAGAGCTCGCATTCCTCATGATGTTATAATGTCTTATATAAATATATATAAGTCAATTGGAATAAATCACTATAATCACGAGACATTAAGTTCAGATTATTCAGTAATGGTGCGACAAACTATCAACAATGATACACATTTTTTCACAAAAATATTTAACATAAGTGTGTCAGATGCGCGGCTTAAGTCACTTATCTATAAAGATGTTATGCCAAAAAACAAAGACGAGCGTTTAGTTCTGAATCTAAGGAACGCATTTACTAAGATCCATAAAGAGAATTCTACATTTGAGCTTCTGCCAAATGAAATTTTTGATTTGCTCAAATTTCTATATAAAGACATTCTTCCAGATAGTAAGTTGCAATTTAGAAAAGTTGCTAAGAAATCAAATAAAATAACTCTTCTTTCAGGTAATTTCACTTCTATGAAAGGACATTTAGAGGAGCTCATTACTTTGTATAAAGAAAAAATTAAGGAAAACAAGTATGAAGTTTCTTTTATTATTGAAAATTTTTATATTGATTTTCTAAATATCAATCCATTTGTTGAAAAAAACAATGAAATTGGTCTGATTTTACTATATATTTTGTTATTAACAAATTCCTTCGAAGTCTTTGAATATATTAGTTTCATGAGACTAATTGCAATAAATAAAGATGAATTTGAATTGGAAACTAGAAATGCATCTTTCAACTGGGCAGAAGGGTATAGTCAGATTTTACCTTTGCATCGATTCATTCTAAAAATTTCATCTTATGCGTATGATGAAATTAACGAATTAATAAGGAATTATGAATTTGATAGTCAATTAAATAAATCAAATAACATTGAAAATACTATCAATAAACTTCCTGATGTTTTTAGCAAAGACGACATTAGAAATGTTCATCCTTACATATCAGATTCGACAATTAATAGAACTTTAAAACGTTTAAGAGATTCTGAAAGAATTCGACCACTTGGAAAAGGAAGAAGTGCTAAGTGGATCAAACTGTACAAAACGACAAATAAAAAATTAATATATGAACAACTTGATCTTAAGTTGAGGTGATGAAATGGATAGCAGAATAGATAATATTATTAAGAATGCATTAAAAGAAGATATACCAACTATCGACATTACTTCTGATAATCTTTTTAATAACGAAACAAGTGAAGGAGTTTTTATTGCTAAGCAAAATGGAATATTAAGTGGTGTACAAGTTATGGTTAGAGTTTTTCAAATACTTGATGATTCTATTTATATCAAAGTGTTAAACGATGATAGTGAACAAGTTGAAAAAGGAGACATAATTGCTATAATAAGCGGTAAAACGTCTTCTATTCTAAAAGGAGAAAGAGTCGCTTTGAACCTTATGCAGAGAATGAGTGGTATTGCATCATTAACCAATTTGTTTGTAAATGAAATCGGTCAATATAACGCAAAAATACTTGATACAAGGAAGACTACTCCTAATTTAAGAGTGTTAGAAAAAATGTCGGTTGTACATGGTGGTGGAATTAATCACAGATTCTGTTTGAGTGATCAAGTAATGATTAAAGACAACCATATTAAGAGTGCCGGATCTATAACTCAAGCAGTAAAAATTATAAAAAGTAAAGTTGACCAAAATATTAAAATAGAAGTAGAGGTCGAAACATTTGACCAATTTATTGAAGCAACCAAAACTGATTGTGATATCATTATGCTTGATAATATGGATAATGATTTAATGAGTAAATGTGTTCTTGCAAATAACGGAAAACTTCTTGAAGCAAGTGGAAATATGGAATTGAATCGAATTAAGGGTGTTGCTAAAACTGGAGTAGATTTTATAAGTGTTGGAGCTCTTACACATTCCTATAAGGCAATGGATATAAGTTTAAAATTTAATAATTGAGGTGCATTATGAAATTACATGAATTAGTAAAAAATATAAGACAAGAATTTAAAAATACACTGGTCAATCTAGGGTATTTTTCAGAGGATTTAGAGATTTCTATTGAGATTCCAAAGGGAAACGAAAATGGAGACTATTCCTCTAATATAGCCATGAAATTGGCAAGAGTTGCTAGAAAAGCACCTCTGAAAATCGCTGAAGAAATTATTGAACTATTTAATAAAGATGACCTCTTTATTTCAAAAATAGAAGTAGCGAAACCTGGATTTATCAATATTTTTCTAGATAAAGCTTTTTTAACTAGTATTATAACTGATGTAAATAACTTAAATTCAGATTATGGTAACTTAGATTTAGGTGAAGGTGAACATTATAACATTGAGTTTGTCAGTGTTAATCCGACAGGTAGTTTACATATTGGTCATGCTAGAGGGGCTTCAGCTGGGGATTCTATTAGTAGAATAATGAAAAAAGCTGGATATCAGGTTACGAAAGAATACTATGTAAACGACGCAGGTAATCAAATTCATAACCTTGCAGTTAGTATAGATGCAAGATATAAGCAATTATTTGGAAAAGACGTCAAAATACCAGATGATGGATATCACGGACCTGAAATTCTAGAGGCAGCAAAGAAAGTCAAAGAGGAATTTAATGATCGTTTTATGAAAGAAGACGGATATGAGTTCTTTAAGAAGTTTGGCGTGGAGTCATTACTAGAAGTTCTCCAAAAAGATTTAAGTGATTTTGGAGTAACTTTTGATGTCTGGTTTAGTGAAAAATCATTATATGATAATAAACTAGTGCAAAAAGCTATCACTTTTTTAGAAGAAAATGACTACACATACAGACTAGATGGAGCTTTATGGCTAAAAACAAGTGAGTTTGGTGATGAAAAAGATAGAGTTATTGTTAAAAGTGATGGAACATACACTTATCTAGCTCCTGATATCGCATACCATAAAAACAAACTTGAAAGAGGATATACTAAACTCATTGACATTTTAGGTGGAGATCATCATGGATATATTGATCGTCTTAAAGCAGCCATTGAAATGGTTGGAGGAAAAAGTAATATTCTTGAAGTTGAGATATTACAAATGGTTAAGGTAATCCAAAACGGAGAAGAAGTGAAAATGTCGAAAAGAAGTGGTAAAGCCATTACTTTAAGAGACATAATAGATGAAGTTGGAGTAGATCCTGTCCGTTATTTCTTTGCAATGAGAAGTTTGAATACTCATATGGACTTGGATTTAGATTTAGCATTAAAACAAACTAATGAAAATCCTGTTTACTATGTTCAATATGCTCACGCAAGAATTAATAGTATTTTCAAAACAGCAAAAGATAAAGGATTTGATACATCAAATCTTCCAAAAGAATTTGTTACAATAAGTAGTGAGAAAGCATTTGATTTAATTCAATTACTAGGAAATTATTCAGAGGCAATTCGTCAATCAGCAATCCAAAAAGCGCCTCATAAAATCACTAATTATGTCAATAATTTAGCTAGTTCTTTTCATAGTTACTACAACGACGAACAAGTAATTACTGATGACCACTTGA
Organism: Mycoplasmatota bacterium; assembly: GCA_030641535.1. Taxonomy (GTDB): domain Bacteria; phylum Bacillota_I; class Bacilli_A; order Izemoplasmatales; family Izemoplasmataceae; genus JAFGXW01. Next base: position 4,721 of record DAOWHG010000025.1, read on the forward strand.
AAACAATGGAACGATTATCACTATTAAATGCAACAAGAATAGTACTGAAAGACGCATTATCTTTAGTAGGAGTTAGTGCACCAAATAAAATGTAAAGTGGTCTATCCACTTCTATGGTTAGGAGACGTCCATGTTTAGATGGCGAATTAAAAATGACAATTTGAATCAAAAAAAATTGGTCGAGGATATTTACCGGTCTCGAGGAGTATCAAACTATCAAAAATTGTTCAGTTTAGATGAAAAAGATTTGAATGATCCTTATCTTTTAAAGGACATGCAAAAGTCTGTTGACCGAATTATGGAAGCAGTTAAACTTAAAGAGAAAATTCTCATTTATGGAGACTACGATGTTGATGGAATCACAAGCACATTTATCTTATATAAAACTCTAAAAGATTTAGGTGCAAATGTTATGTATGACATCCCAAACAGATTTGTAGACGGATACGGATTATCATACTCTAAAACATATGAAATGATTAATGAACAAATCAATATAGTTATTACAGTTGATAATGGAATTAAATCTGTTTTCGAAGCAAATATTTTAAAAGAGAATAATATTGATTTAATTATTACTGATCATCATGAACAAGAAGGAGCTCTCCCTAATGCATTTGCAATTATTCATACTGCATTATCTGATTATCCATTTAAGCCTTTAGCAGGAGTTGGAGTAGCTTTTAAGTTATCCCAAGCACTAATTGGGGACGCTGCACTAGAGTTTATTGATATAGTAGCTCTAGGTACAATTGCCGATATGATGCCTTTGATAGATGAAAATCGTGCAATTGTCAATCTTGGATTGAAGCAAATGATGTCTTCACACAACATTGGTTTATCAAAGTTGATTTCATTCTTAGATTTATCATATCCATCTGTTTCTGATATTCAGTTCAAAATCGCTCCAAGATTAAACGCTTGTGGAAGAATGAAAAGCGCTAAATTAGCCGTTGAATTGTTGTTATCTGAAAGTAATTCAATAGCATTTAATCATCTAAAAGAAATAGAAGAAATAAACAATAAAAGAAAAAAATTAACAAAAACTCTATTTAATGAAGCTTTATTACAACTTAAAGAAGATGAACCTAGCATTATAGTTCATTCA
>DAOWHG010000078.1 GCA_030641535.1 Mycoplasmatota bacterium
AACAGCGTCACTTGTAGTTAAATAGTTATCTTCTCCAGTGTTAATTATTATTCCTGAATATGCATTTATTACTCTTGAAAAATATTGATCAACAAATGTTCTTTGCATATTAATATCTCTAAATAGAATTCCATATAATGAATCATTCAACATCATATCTAATCTTTCCAGGGCTCCCATTGCAGCTATTTCAGGCATACAGAGTCCTGATGCATAATTAACTAGCATAATGTATCTACTTAATTCTTCTCCAACTTCGTCTAATGCGTCACGCATAATTTTGAAGTTTTCTTGGGTAGCATAAGTTCCACCAAAACCTTCAGTAGTAGCACCATATGGTACAAAATCTAGTAAACTTTGCCCAGTAGTTCTGATTACAGCAACAATATCTGCACCAGCTTTAGCTGCAGCTATTGCTTGAGTAACATCTTCATAAATATTTCCTGTAGCTACTATAACATATAATAAAGGTCCTTCTTTTTCTCCATATTTATCAAAGAAACTCTCTCTTAGTGCTTTGTTTTCTTTCATTGTAAAAAGAGACTCTTTTATAAATGGAGATAAGACGCTTTTAACTTCTTTCTCTTCCAAAAGAGGATATTTTGTTATGTCTACCAATTTGTCAGCAACTAATTTTGCAATCTCCATAACACTTAAATTCAAGTTCTTAATTGCACTCGCTAAATAATTGCTAACCCCAAGACCTAAATCACCATTTTCTAGAACATGGTCAACTAAGATATTTGGATAAGGAACACCAAATTCATTGACCCCATCAACTCCTAATAACCGGCAGACAGTTCTCTCAACAGATACTGTTGTGTGTTTGTCAATAAACTCTTGCGTGTCTTTGGCAATTTGTGTAGCGAATTTTCGGGCCTGTTTTACTGTTTTTACATCTAAATTTAATTTACTCATAGTGATCACTCCAAATCTTTCAATACATTAATTATTGGAAGTTCTATTTTCTTTAGTAATTTTTCTTTAAACTCTTCATTATCAAAGTCGTATCCTAATGAAGAATGAGGATTATATGATAAAAATAATACATTTATTTTATTGATAACTTGTAATTTTGAATTTGTTAATTTTAATTTTTCTAGATATTCAGCATCTATAATAATATGAGTAGCGTCTTTAACAATAATTGTTAATTCATCCAGTTCAAATCTCTTATCAATTATGACTTGAATTAACTTATTTGAAAGTGCACCATGCAAGTATAAATATCTAGAATCTTTATTTAAGAAACTCTTAACCTCTTCTTCATTATATAATACTGTATCAAGGTTAATAATTGTTTTATTATAATCCTTATCCATAATTAAAGGACCATTTTCGTTTTCTAATACATTAGCTAATTTATCATCAACTTGATCAAGTAATAATTCCTCTAACAATAAGGATGTATCATTTACCACTTTATCTATATTACTAGAATAGCTTGCTCCTGTTGAAAGGATAGTTGCGTTGGCCACACTAAAACTGGCAATTGATTTTCTGAAAAGAGCTCCATCGATCAATATTTTTGATACATTGTATTTCTCTAAACTATTAATAAGCTGTTTCATTTCCTTAATAGTTGAAGGTCCTGCTACAAGAGCTAGTCCCTTAGAAACGGCTTCAATAATCACTATTTCACCAAGAGCTGTTCTAATATTCGTCTTTTTAAGAATCTTATAATCAAAATAGCATTCCTTTAAACAATCATTCGCTGTAGCTATGATTGTTTTTGGATATACCTTTATTCTTGGTTTAGGTCTTTTAGTTATATTATCAATCTTTTCACCATCAAGTCCTATCGAAGTTAAAGCAATAACTTCACCTTTGTATTCACTGATTATTTGATTTAAGACTGTTGTTTTCCCCGCGTTTTTGGCAGTACCAATTATTGAAATAGTGTGATGTGGCTCAATATATTTTCTTAAAATTATTAGATATTATTCTTTCTTTTTCTAGTTGTATTGAATTGATCTAGTTTGATTGAGCTACTAAGTTCAGGATCCATTATTCCTTTCGCAGCAGCTACACAATCTTCACATTCACACTTATTTTCATAACTACTTGGACCGTAATATGTAGTAATCATTCCTTCGTAATTACGAAGGATTGTTTTACTTGGAGCTTGTGATATAACATAGTTTGGCATTACAGGAATTTTACCTCCACCACCGGGTGCGTCAACTACAAATGTAGGAACTGCGATACCAGAAATATGCCCTCTTAACCCTTCAATAATTTCAATACCTTTACTAACTGGTGTTCTAAAATGTTCGATCCCTTGAGATAAATCACATTGGTAAATATAGTAAGGTCTTACACGCAATTTGATTAATCTTTTTACTAATTTCTTCATGATATTTACACAATCATTTACTCCTTTTAGTAACACACTTTGGTTCCCAAGAGGAATACCAGCATCAGCCATTAAATCAATAGCTTTTTTTGCTTCTGGAGTTAACTCTTTTGAATGATTATAGTGAGTATTTAACCAGATAGGATGATACTTTTTGAGCATGTTTACGAGTCCTGGTGTAATGCGTTGTGGCATTACTACTGGAGTTCTACTTCCAAGTCTAATTACACCTACATGGTCAATCTTTCTAAGTTCACTAATTATATACTCTAAACGAGCGTCACTTACTAGTAAAGCGTCTCCACCAGAAAGCAATACATCATTAACTTCTGGATGGTTTCTTATATAATCAATTGCTAGTTCGACATTATCCATTTTAGAACCAGTATCTTTTTCTCCTGTAAATCTTCTTCTTGTACAATGACGACAATACATACTACACATATCTGTGATTAAGAATAATACTCTATCAGGATATCTGTGAGTAAGTCCAGGAACTACACTATCATGATCCTCATTTAGGGGATCTTCTAAATCATGCATTCCAAAATGCAGTTCATCTATTGATGGAACTGCTTGAAGTCTAACTGGGTCATGAATATTCTCAGGATTTATTAATGTTAAATAGTAAGGAGTAATTGCCATTCTGAATTGGCCTAACACTTTACTAATAATATTAAGTTCATCCTTCTCTAACTTTATATATTTATTTAACTCTTCAGCACTAGTAATTCTATTTTTTACCTGCCAATGCCAATCGTCCCATTCTTTATCTGTTACATTAGGAAAATATTGTAATCTTCTTTCCAAATGTTTTTCATATAATTTTACAGCCATGATTTAATTACCTCCTATGTATATTTCTTTTCAAAAAGTTCTTTAATTTTAGGAACACTGTTTACTAAATCTAATGTTAATTCAGCATGTCCTTTTGTATATCCATTTCCAATTATCATCGTAACATCACTTCCAACACCTTCAGCACCTAGTGCCGCTTTTGTAAATGATGTTGCCATACTAAAGAAATATACAATACCGCTATCTTTTGTAATTAGAATACAACTCATTTCTGTATTAGGTACGTTTACTACATTAATAGTCACATCTACTGGACCATTGTTTACTTCAATTACTTTTTCGTAAACTTCTATTGCATTTGTTGCATCTGCGAGCACAACTTCATCACATAGATTTAAATCTTTTAATGCTTCTATTTGCTCAATTTCATTTACTACTCCTATTACATTTCCTTTTGATGTTGCTTTTTTCATAGCTTGATATGCGCATAATACTCCACTTTTACCAGCTGCTCCGATAATAACAACACTGTCACCTTCTTTGACAAGTTTATCAACTTGAGCTGGAGCTCCAGCAACATCAAGTGCTGCTAAAACTAGATGTTCATCCATATCGATTGGTACTCTAGCAAATATTCCAGATTCAAATAAAATCGCAGTTCCTTCAATATGAACTTGATCATTATCTAGATTAATAGATTTGATTTTATTGATAACTAGAGGTGTGAGTGACAAAGACACAAGAGTAGCAATT
>DAOWHG010000031.1 GCA_030641535.1 Mycoplasmatota bacterium
CAGGTATCATTGGCTGGAGTATACACTCTAAGAAGTAGATATAAGGATGCAGAGAACAGCTATCTAGAAGCTATTGATATACTTGAGAAAAACAATACAAACCAAGCTTTGATGGCAAAATCTGTAGGTGGGTTAGGAGTCATATATGGTGATACAGGTAAGCTATTAAAATATGAAGAATACATGGGAAAAGCATATATGATAATAAAGAATTCTGAAAGAGGACTAATGTATACTTTGATTATGCTCAATTTAATTGAAGCAAAAGTGCGTTTGGGAAAATATAGAGAATTTAAGGAATATCTATTTACACTCCTAAATTCGTTTAAGAAAGGTGTCAATACGAGAATGATTACTTCAACTTTTAGTATCGTATCAAGATACTTCTTCTCAATTGGAGACTTAGATAAAGCTTATATGTATATTGGATACTCATATAATTGTCCTCCGAACTTCAGACCATCAATTGACTATGTTAATAGTACAATATTCGATGCTTATCCAAAAGAAAAGCCTGAAAACTTAGAAGAATTAATAAGTAAATGGAAAACTGATAATTTAGATATTATTTTAAGGGATACGATTGATAACTTTCAACAATTATTCTCTAGAGAAACTGTATAATTCGACATGTCATTTACAAATCAAAGATTGAAGGAAATATTATAAAATGAATTTGATTTTTTGTTAATTAATACCCAAATTTAAAACTTCCATATTCTAAATATAGAGAAGTTATTAGTAAATTAAAAAGCAACAACAAAAACTTGTACATAGTTTATACTATTTCAGTTTGCTTTTATTATCGATAATTACTGATGAAAGCGATAATGCATATACAATGCAGGCAAAATTCTTCCCCTAAGTGCGGTAAACTGAGCCGTATCATAAATAGTTGCAACTAATGATATGTACAGTATAACAAAGCCCAAAAGGGCTTTGTTATTTGGAGCATATGGGACCAATATATTAAAAACAACTTATACAAATTATGTATAAGTTGTTTTATATTTAGTTAGTGTGATTTTTAAGTCCAAACATCATTTGTTTCTGATTCTTGATATAAAGAATTATTTTGTAATTCGTCTTTTATAGCTTTTTGATAACGACCTGATGGGTCTCCATTTTCTTGTTTAATCTCTAAATATAAATTTGCCTTAGCTATAGTATGATAAGGAACTATCCAGAAAAGTAATAATCCACAAGTGAATATTGATAAGATGTACCAACCAATGAAGAATAAGTTCATCCCAACGATTCTGAAGAAGTTTCCTTCTGTATATTGGAACGACTTATTAATTGCATCCATAATGTCCATTTCTTCATCAATAAGATTATAAACAGTGTACATTAATTTGTAAGTAATGATGAATATAAGAATACCAAATGCAAATACTGATCCTATATAGCCCCATAGTATTCCTAATTGTTGGCTAGTATTACCATCGCTTATGTTTCGAATTGCATTTTCAGTAACAAACCATGAATCAAAGTATAGCTTGTTTATCGGTAATTGAACTGCTATTGTAAGCAAGTAAATTACCACTAAATAAATGAAAACTTTACTTAATGTGTGTGCTGGGCGTAATGAGTCTTCAAATCCTGCACCTTTAGATCCCTTTGCTAAAAGCAAAGCCATTGTTGTAATCATAAATGTTATAAGCGTGGTTGTAATAAATGAAATTATAAATGTGATAATAATTGATTCTCCTATAAAGAACCCAATAACGAAATTGATAACTCCAAAGATGATTCCTGGAACCATTGTCGCTATAATTGCTTGTCCATAATTTCCTGATAATTGTCTTCTTGTGAAACTCCTAATTGCGTTGTTGTCCATGTTTTAAACTCCCTTTCTAATTATATAACTGTAATAATCCATTGGTTCTGTGTGTGGAAAGTACAAGTACATTCTCAATACATATACCACTACAAAAGAAACAATTATAAATCCCCAAAATAACTTAGATCTGAAAAGTGTTTTGAAAATACCGTAACCATTGAGCAAAAATGTACCCAAGGTTATAGGCATTATAAAAACTAAGGGGTGATAATAAAATGCTTTATCAAATTGAAAAGTGAAAAGATAATAGGTTGCCCTTGTCATACCACAACTTGGACACGGAATGCCTATTGTCCTCTTAATCAAACAATTTGATCCATGGGGATCAATTAGTTGAAATGCAAGTAGATATAAAAAAACAACTAAAATGAATATTTTGTATTTTTTGATGTTTTTTATTATTTCGTCAAACATCAATTTCAGATGTACTTTTGTTGTATCTATATAGACACCTCCAATACTTTTTCAGAATAAAAAATGCAATAAAAAAAACAGCATAGGCTGATTTTTTATTTACCCCTCACAGCTCACTGAATTAATTATATCATTAAGGATATAAAAAATGAATATTTAATTAAAAGAGATTATTTGTACTATACATATTGTGTTTTCCATATCAAGTTGCATTATGCTTATGATACACCGAACCGTATCATAAATAGTTACAACTAATGATATGCATAGTATAACAAAGCTCTTTATGGCTTATTGTTTGGAAAATCAGCATAGAGAATTAACTTAAATAAATTGCGGTATTAGTTCGAAAGAGAAACTAATTGTTTTTTGATATAACCCCAAGTATAATTATAAATGAAGGATAACAGGAGTGGAGAGAACACATTGTTAAGGAATTAATTACATTATTTACCTAAAGACTAATCCTTTTAGTCTTTTTTTTTTATTCATTTTGAACTTCTTATCTATTTGTAGTATTCACTGGAAATACTTGGATTGCAGTTTTTCCAATTGTTTTATTTGATATAAAATAATCAAATGCGTCTTTTGTTTCATCTAAGTTGAATACTTTGTCAACGAAAGGTACTATATCCTTGTTTTTCAGTAATTCGGCTAAAGTATCTAAATCACTTTTTACTATTTTTGCTACATATGTCTTGAATTGCTTTTTACCTTTTTTTCTCATAAATGGTTTATGTGTTGTTACTTGCAAAATTTGCTTCATGTGTCCGCCAGAGACAACATATGTTCCATTATCTTTTAGAGCATCTCTATATCTGGTTAGATGATTGTATCCATTAGAACCAATTACTACATCATATTTGATGTTATCTTTATCCCATTGTTCTTTAGTATAATCAATAATTTTATCTGCTTTTGAAGCTTTTGCGAGTTCAATGTTTCTTGTGCTGCACACAGCTGTAACATTTGCTTTTAAAGCTTTTGCTATTTGAATCATTGCAGTTCCTACTCCACCAGAAGCGCCGTAAATTAAGATGTTAGAACCTTCTTTTACATTTGCTAATCTCAATCCTTGTAATGCTGTTAATCCTACCATCGGAAAAGAAGCTGCTGTTACATGAGAAATATTTGATGGTTTTAAAGTTATTTGATCTGGCTTAATTAGAGTATATTCAGCATATCCACCATTTTGGGTTGCTTCTAGTTCTCCGAACACTTCATCACCAACTTTGAAATTTGAAATACCTTCTCCAATTTGTTCAATAACACCTGATATATTAGCCCCAAGTATTTTTGATTTTGGCTTAAATAAGCCTGAAATAAATCTTAATGGTAAAGGCTTTCCATTCAACAAATATACATCAGCTTGATTAATGCATGCCGCATGAATTTTTACTAAAACCTGATTCTTTATGATTTTCGGTTTTTCAACGTTAACATATTTTAGTTGATCAGTACCACCATAATTGTTATAAACTATTGCATTCATAATTTTTCTCTTATTAATGTTCATTTTTTGGCCACTTAAATGCCAAATAGACGATGTAGATAGTAAAAGCTGTTTGAATTACTCCTAAGAACATATAGAAAAAGTATTCACCTGGAAAGTTGACTAAATTGATAGCTGTGTATAAAATACCAAAAATAATGTTAAAGATTCTACTCAATTTAGCTGATAATAGTAAAGTAAACAATCCCATAAATACTGGTATTGCCATCATTGCAGCAGCTGCGAATAAAGTTAATTGTGAAATTTGCACTGGACCCATGTTGCCATCCATTATATGTTGAATTGAATCAGGAACGAATAAGTAGAAGAAATCATTATAAATGTATAAGATCATCATTGCACCCCATAAAGCTGCAATCTTAATTTTAACATCAATTTTCTTGTCTAAGTATGTTTTTTTCATTTTTTAAATCTCCTTTCTTCTTACTAAGAGCCTTGTTATATAACACTTAGTAACACTTTGATAATATCATTATAATACTAAGAAGGTTTAATTGTCAATAGGAAATTTAAAATAAATTTTGTTTTTTCTCTATGGGATAAAAAAAGGGCTACACATTGCGATAATGTGTAACCTCATATCTATAGTTTTATTACAATTTTTCCTGTGAACTTTTCAGATTCGAATCGTTTCCAAGCTTCTTTTATCTCAGTTAAGTCATAAACACTATCAATTGTTGGTGTAAGTTTTTTTTCTTTATATAGCTTTTGTACTTGTTCCAAATAGCTTTGGTCATTATACTTTGCGAAAAGTACAGATATGTTCTGTTTTGCCTTTTTATTCTTTCTAGATGCAATCAAAGTTGCAATGATTGAGCGATTATTTCCGCCAATTAGAACATAGTATCCAAAATTAGATAATGATGTTTTTATTTTCCTAATTGTCCTTGTACCCTTGCAATCGAGAATCAGATCATATTGTTTTCCATCTTGTGAAAAGTCTACTTCTTTATAATCATAAACATAATCTGCGCCAAGCTCACTCATTATAGATTGTTTATGCTCGTTATCAACTGCAGTAATTTCTGCTCCAAAAGACTTTGCTATTTGAATTGCGAATGTTCCCATTCCCCCACCAGCACCATTTATTAGCACGCTGTGTTTTGAAGATAATTCAAATTTTACTAATCCTTGATATGCAAGAATTGCCGCAGATGGAATCGAGGCAGCATCTACATAACTCATATTTTCCGGAATTGGTCTTAAAGATTTTTCAGAAACAACTTTGTATTCTGAAAAACAACCAAATTTCCATTCAGATAAATCAGCATACACTTTTGATCCAATTTTGAATTTTGTTGATAACGGTCCAATAGCTTCAACTATTCCAGAGATATCTGAACCAAGTACTTTGTACTTTGGTTTAAAGGGTGATCCCATTCTTATTAAGAAGATGCCCTTTAATGTTTCTACATCTGCTGAATTGATAGATGAAGCATGTATCTTCACGAGAACTTCATCGCCAACTGGTTTTGGAATTGGAGCATCAATTATACTTAACCTGCTATGATTACCATACTTTTTTCCAATTGCTTGTTTCATGATTTTCCTCCAGGCATTTAATATTAAAACCTTCATAGGAAAATTATACCACAAATCTTACTAGAGTAATCAATATACTGGATATGCCTTGACATAATTAACACATATTATTATAATGATACTAACAAATATAAATAAATTATGGAGGTAACTATGAGCGATATAAAAAACAAAAGTTCTCTGTCTGAAGAAGAATTTTTAAGAGATTATGACATAAGCAAATTTGAAAGACCATCTGTTACTGTTGACATCCTAATATTTACTATTCTTAATGAAGTATCTGATAATTATAGAAAATTGCCTTCAAAAGATTTAAAGGTGTTATTGATAAAAAGAAATGAACATCCTTATTTAAATAAATGGGCTTTACCTGGTGGGTTTGTTAGGATCGATGAAGATTTACAAACTTCCGTATATAGAGAATTGAAAGAAGAAACAAACGTTGAGAATGTATATCTTGAACAGCTATACACTTATGGTGATATAAATAGAGATCCGAGAGGTAGAATTATTTCTACAGCCTATATGTCATTGATGAATTCAGAAGATGTATTATTGATTCCTGGGACAGACGCAAATGAAGCAAAGTGGTTTTCTGTGAGTTCTATTGAAGTAAGTACTGAGGATGGTGATTTTGTAGAATTGATTTTCAAGCACGAAGATATTCTATTGAAAGCCAAGTTAAGAAGAACAAGAAAGCTTGTTGGAACTCAATATGTTAATGGTTTAGAAATTTTCGAAAAGGATGATTTAGCATTTGATCACTCAAAGATAATTCAGTATGGACTTGAACGATTAAGAAATAAAGCTGAATTCACAGGGATTGTGTTCAATCTTATGAGTGAGTTATTCACATTATCTGAATTGCAAATATCATATGAAATTATACTTGATAAGAAATTATTAAAAGCTAATTTCAGAAGAAAAGTAGCTAAAATGGTCGAAGAAACGGATGAATTTACAGGTAAACATATTGGGCATAGACCTGCAAAATTGTATAGATATAAATCTAATTGGAATTTGGAATAAACAATCGTTAAGCAGGACACATTATTGTAATATAGACTGTATCTCATATTTCAAACATTTTATCCTAAAATGAACTACAAAGAACCGTACCCGAAGTAATTGTAACTAATGATATGCATATTATAACAAAGCCATTTAAATGTTTTGTTGTTATTCAATTCTTAAACTAGGAGGAAATTATGTTATTTGATGCACATGGTGATATTCTTACTGATATCTACTTAGAACTAAAAAAGGGGAATGAAAATCCATTCCAAACTAGACACCTTGAATTGTATAAAAAGGGTGGAATAACTCATAGTATTTTTGTTAATTTTACTCAACCAAATGAAGAAGATTCAAAACATTTTGATGAAATATTCAAAACAGCATTACCGTATATATTGAAAAATGACGATATTTTTCATATATGCTTAAACAGCTCTGATATGATTAAATCTGCTAGTGATGGAAAAATTGGTATTATTTTAGGAATAGAAGGTATTAAATTTCTGAAAGATATCAATCAACTTCGTGAGTTATATGATTTAGGATTTAGACATGCTTCCTTAACTTGGAATGAAGAGAACAAATATGCAAGTGGTTTAGACAATCCAAATACAAGAGGACTAACAAATCTTGGTATCGAGTTGTTAAACGAGATGCAGAAAATGGAAATGATTGTTGATTTAGCTCATTCAAATATTAAGACTTTCTTTGAGATTCTTGAAAATACTTTTGGACCAGTTATCATTTCACATGGTAATGTTCACAAGGTTTGTAATCACAAAAGAAACTATACCGATATACAACTTCTCGCAATTAAGGAACGAAATGGTGTTATAGGGATATGTGGTATCCCTAAATTCTTATCAGATAATGAATCTGATCAAACGGTGCAACAGATGGTTAAACACATTGATTATGCAGTAAATCTAATCGGTATTGATCATGTTGGATTAGGATTCGACTTCTGTTACTATCTAAATGATGAAACAACTGACAACCATGTTGAAGGATTAAAAACTATTGCTGATGTTAACAATATATTTATAGAACTAAAGAAACTTGGATATAGTGAAGAAGAAATTCATAAAATTAAATTTGGGAACTTTAATAGAGTTATCAAAGAAATCTTGGGATAGAATCTTTCATACTTTCAAAAGTGAAGATTCGATAATTCAAAGAATAATTTCCATAAAGAACAATTCAACACAGAATATAATTTAGTGGCTTAAATATAAGATAAAACGACATTTTTCAAAGTCGTTTTTTATATTTTATGTATATGAAAGCACATTCAAGAGGTAATTTGTTGACAAAGAGAACAAATTATTGTAATATTACCAAGGCAAAAAATATGATTTGGAAGACATAAGATTTATGTCTTTTAATTTTGAAGTTTTTAGTAAAAGGAGTGTTCAATATGATAACAGTATCTAACTTAGATTTAATCTTCTCAGATAAGAAGTTATTTGAAGATGTAAATATCAAGTTTTTACCAGGAAATTGCTATGGAGTAATCGGTGCAAACGGCGCAGGTAAATCTACTTTCTTAAAGGTGCTATCAGGAGAAAAAGAATCAACTGCTGGTAACGTCATCATTGAGAAAAATAAAAGAATGGCAGTTTTAAAACAAAATCATAATGAATACAATGATTTTACTATAGTTGAAACTGTAATTATGGGGCATCAAAGATTATTTGAAATTATGAAAGCAAAAGAAATACTATATGCTAAAGATCCACTTTCTGATGAAGATGGATACGAATTAGCTAATTTAGAAGTTGAGTTCGCTGATTTAGATGGTTGGGATGCAGAATATTCCGCAGAGAAGTTACTTAGCGGATTAAATGTACCAAAAGAGAATTTCTATTTAAAAATGAGCGAGGTTTTACCTAAAAATAAAGTGAAAGTTTTAATAGCTCAAGCAATATTTGGTAATCCTGATATCTTATTATTAGATGAGCCAACTAACCACCTTGATTTTGAAGCTATCACTTGGCTTGAAAACTTCCTGCTAGATTATGAAAATACAGTAATCACAGTATCACATGATAGACATTTCCTTAATAAAGTATGTACACACATGGTAGATATTGATTACCATCAAGCAAAACTATATCCTGGAAACTATGATTTCTGGATAGAATCATCACAACTAATGCAAAAATTAGTTGCGAATAAAAATAAGAAAAAAGAAGAAAAGATGAAGGAATTAAAAGCATTTATTGCTAGATTTAGTGCGAATGCATCTAAATCTTCACAAGCAACATCAAGAAAAAAATCTTTAGAAAAAATTAATTTAGAAGCAATTATTCCAAGTAGTCGTAAATATCCATTTATTGGATTTGATATTGATAAACAACTAGGTAAAGATGTAGTTGAAGTTGATAATTTATCAGCATCACTAGATGGTAAGAAATTATTTGAAAATGTATCTTTTGTAATGAGCAGAGGAGACAAAGTAGGATTGCTTGGTAAAAACGATTTAGCAAAAACAACGCTGCTTAAAATATTATCAGGTGAACTAGAACCTGATAGTGGAACAATTAAATGGGGACAAACTGTAACAAAAGCTCATTTACCTGCTGATAACGATCCATACTTTGATGAAAATAATCATAACCTAATTGAATGGTTACAACAATACTCAAAAGATCCTGCAGAATCATATTTAAGAGGATTCCTTGGTAGAATGCTATTTAGTGGTGAACAACCACTAAAAAAAGTAAAATATTTATC
>DAOWHG010000113.1 GCA_030641535.1 Mycoplasmatota bacterium
AGTCCATTGCCTTAGCCACTTGGCTACGGGACCTTATTATCCTTATTTATTATAATAGCAATAGTGTCTAAAAGCAAGTATTTTAGTCATATTAAACCTAATTAATGAAGATATTTTGTATCTTTTTTTAATGTATAGTATAATGGTAGATATTAGAGAGAGGAGAGATAGCATGAACATTGATATTATCACATCTTTTTCAGCAAATATATTGCTTTTATTAGGCCTTGCAGTTGTTTATTCTATTTTTCCAGTCCAGTCTAAATTAAATGAAATTTTCAAAAAAATCTTAATTGGGTTGTTAGTTTCATTTATTGGAATCACTATTATGTCTGCTCCATATGAACTTGCTCCTGGAGTTGTATTTGATGCTAGAGCAGTTGTAATTAGTATTACCGGGATGTTTATTGGAATTGTTCCAACAATTATCGCGGGAATTTTTATGTCTTTATATAGAATATATATTGGTGGTCCAGGTGCATTCACAGGAGTTTTGTGGATCATTGCAGCAGGTGCAATGGGAATTGCTTGGAGACATTTAAGATTGAAAAATCCTAAGATGGACAGATACAAAATTACATGGATAGAATTATATCTAGTTTCATTACTAGTTCAAATAGTTATGGTTGTTTTACTATTTACTTTACCTAGTGATATTAGAACAAATGTTATAAATCAAGTAACATTCCCCATAATAGCAATATACCCAATCGGAGGCCTGTTAATTTCTCAATTCATGTTAACTCAAAGATTTAGATACTTTCAAAATATTAAAACTAAAGAATCGGAAATTCAATATCGTAATCTTTTCCAGAAAAGTAAAACTATGATGTTTCTTCTTGATGCTGATACGGGGGTGATTGTAGATGTTAATGATTCTACAATTGAAACTTATGGTTACACTAAAGAGGAATTCAGAGAACTGAATGTCAAAGATATCAACACGTTAAGTTCAAAAGAGGTACAGGCAGAGATTGATAAAGCAAGACTTGAAGAAAAGAATTTTTTTCAATTCAAGCATCGTTTAAAAGACGGAAGAGTTATTGATGTCGAGATTCACTCTGGACCAATTGAATTAGATGGAAAGACCTATTTACTTACTTCAGCTTTCGATATAACTGAAAAAGTAAAGAAAGAGATATTATTCAAAGATGTTGATGAAAAGCTAAGAGCTACACTATTAAGTGTTGGTGAAGGGATTGTAGTTACAGATGCAAAATCCAGAATTACTTTAATAAATGATCGTGCAATTGAGTTATTAGGAGAATCACGTAATCCTTCGAGAAAAAAGATCTATGATGTGTTCAGAATATATTCAAACAAAAATATGAAATCCTTTAAGGATATCCATCTTGAATGTGTTAAAAGTCAACAAATTTTCAAAAGCGATGGGACGTATAGTTTAATAACTAATAATGATGATAAAGAAATTTTTATTGATTTTACTATTTCACCAATTAACTTTGAAGAAAATGTTGATCATGGAACAATACTGGTTATTCGTGATGTAACTATAGAAAAAGCAAGGCAAGAAGAAATTAGATTTATGAGTCATCATGATTATCTTACTAATCTTTATAATAGATTTCAATTTGAAGTTCAACTATCAAGACTAGATACTAAAAGACAACTCCCTCTAACAATTATTTTAGGAGATGTGAATGGTTTGAAACTTCTCAATGATACTTTCAGTCATTTAGAAGGGGATAATCTATTAATTGAAGTTGGTAAAATAATGAAAAAAGCTACCAGATCTGAAGATATTGTTTCTAGATGGGGTGGAGATGAATTCGCAATATTATTACCTCAAACATCTTTTGATGATGCTCAAAAAGTATATCAAAGAATTAAAGACTTATGTCAAAAATCAATGTATAAGCCAATTACTCCCAGTATTTCTTTAGGTTGTGCCACTAAAACTTCTTCAAGTGAAAATATCTATGATATTCTTAAAGTCGCTGAAGAAAGAATGTATAGAGAAAAACTTCAAGATGGAAAAAGCATGAGAAACAGTTTAATTTCAGCACTTGAAAATACACTTTATGAGAAAAGTAACGAGTCAGAAGCCCATACAAAAAATATGATTCAAATAGCTGAAAAATTTGCTCACACATTGAATCTTGATCAAGATGATTCAAATACACTAACACTTCTCGCAAGACTTCATGATATCGGTAAAATAGCTATTAGTGACGAAATTCTTCAAAAAACGGAAGAATTAAATGAAGAGGAATGGGAAAAAATTAGAACCCATCCCGAAGTAGGAAGTAGGATAGTTAAATCTATTCCTGAACTTCATCATCTTACCGAAGGAATTTTGCATCATCATGAACATTTCGATGGATCAGGATACCCTGATCAATTGAAAGGAAAAAAGATTCCAATACTAGCAAGAATAATTTCTATAGTAAATTCCTACGAAGTTATGACAGCTGGCAGAATATACAGAGAAACCATTTCTCACGAAGAAGCATTAAAAGAGATTAAACAAAAATCAGGTAATCAATTCGATCCTGAGCTTGTTATTAAATTTATATCTATGTATAAAGGGCACAAATAGTGCCCTTTTATTATATAAAAAAAGTTAAAACTAATGTTTTAACTTTTAATTCCTAGTGGTCGGGAAGACAGGATTTGAACCTGCGACCTCTTGGTCCCAAACCAAGCGCTCTACCAAGCTGAACTACTTCCCGAAATTTATATGGCGCGCCCAAGAGGAGTCGAACCCCTAGCCTCTTGATCCGTAGTCAAACGCTCTATCCAATTGAGCTATGGGCGCAAGTTAATGGCGGTCCTGACGAGAATCGAACTCGCGATCTCCTGAGTGACAGTCAGGCATGTTAACCGCTACACCACAGGACCAATTTTTGAGCAGCAATAAAATTATAACACAACCAAATGTCTAATTCAATACTTTTTCAGCCGATATATATAATATCAAAATATCGCTCTTAAATCAAGTGATTTGTTCATTAATTCATATTTAATTTCATCTTATGATACCTTATAATAAGAAGAACTGTTTTATAGTTTGTTTTATATTTTAAAACTACTCCGAAATTTTGTCTGACAATACCTTATTATTAATTAACGAACAGTTTAAGCTAAACTCATTCCCACTAAACTTACTCCTTCATATATTGAAAAGCAACTCCCCCAAACTCTATTATTGACATGGTTGGAGCAATATTTTTAAACAAATAAAAAAAGAGTTTTAAACTCTTTAATTATTCTAATTCACCTTGCCAAAGTCCATGTAAATTACAGAACTCTCTAGCAAATACTTCTTTTCCTTTAGCTACTTCAAATTCAGCGATAGGTAAATCTCCAGGGTTTAATGCCTTCTTCATCACCATTTTTCCATCGATGTATAACTCTATAAATTCAATATAGTGAACTTCAGTCATTGGATGATGTGAAGGTTTTCCAACAGTCACGCGATACCCATTTTCCAATTCTTCTACATAAGGTACATGTCTTTCTTCATTAACATTTCCAGTTAAAATTTCCATATATACTTCCTCCTTATTTCTTATATTTTTATTATATTTCATATTCGTAATAATATCAAATAAAACACTATTCATATTACTCATATAATAGTATAATGTTACCAAGGAGAGTGAAAAAAAATTATGAAAATTATAAGTACAAAAAATGCACCAGCTGCTGTTGGTCCATATTCTCAAGGAGTACTAGTAAAAGATACTCTATATGTATCAGGACAAATCCCTTTTGTTGCTGAGACAATGACTCTAGTTTCTGATTCAGTTAAAGATCAAACTTTACAGTCTCTAAACAATGTTTTAGCTATCGTTAAAGAAGCAGGTATGGAAAAAGAAAACATAATTAAATGTGGTGTATTCATGCAAGATTTAGGTATGTTTAAAGACATGAATGAAGTATATGCTCAATTCTTTGGAGACCACAAACCAGCAAGATTTGCTGTTGAAGTTAGAAGACTTCCATTAGATGTATTAGTTGAAATTGATGCAATTGTTGTTAAATAAAAATGAGGATTTCTCCTCATTTTTTTTATTTTTCTGCTTCCTTTTCTTCTTTTTCTGCGTCTTTTTCCTCTTTTTCGGTAGCTTTTTTCTCAGCTTTCTGTCTTGCTTTTTCTTCTTTTTCCTGTTGTCTTTCTTCTCTTAAATTCTCATAATCTTGTTCAGCACTTTCTACTTCTTCCATATCTTTTTTATAGTCATATTTCTTAAAATCAACTACGATTGCCTTTAAAAATCTATATAAGTATACTCTAAATGCATATGCAGCATAAATAACATATGGAGAAACTAAGAATATATTTGGTGAGAATAAAACAATTAGAGTCCATGTCCATTTCGCATGTCCTTTTTTCTTACAGTACCACCATACAAATACAAATACTAACGTTAAATATCCTAAATATACAAGAAATGCTATGTATCCCCAAAATGCAGCACCTGTAGTTCCTGCCATATTAAATATTCTTACGACAAAACCTGGCATGTTAGTAAATCCAGTATTGAAGAACGCAAAATTATTTGCCCATTTATACAAGAACATATTGATCATTGTTATCCATTGATAACCAAGTAAAATTACTAGAATAAGAAAAGAAGCTGTCTCGTAAGGTTTTTTACCCGATTCAAGTTCTCTCTTTTGATCCATTACTGTTTCTTTTAATTCCATAAAATAATTCACCTCTCTCTAAAGTAAATGTATCATATCTGTAATAAGTCTTCAATAAAATGATAGATTTTGGCATAAAAAAAATACTTATCAAGTGATAAGTATAATAACTTCATATGGTGACCCGTACGGGATTCGAACGCGTGAAGGCAT
>DAOWHG010000097.1 GCA_030641535.1 Mycoplasmatota bacterium
CGATTAATTGCTGAAATTATGAAATATCGTAATAAAAAGAATGTATTAATCTTTAAATCAAGAAATGAAATGCAAGAATGGCTTAATACCTTATAGGAGGTACTTATATGTTTGTAGATTTAGTGAAAATAAAAGTAGAATCAGGAAAAGGTGGAGATGGTATCGTTGCTTTCCGTCGTGAAAAGTATGTTCCAATGGGAGGACCTTCTGGAGGAGATGGTGGAAAAGGCGGTAGTATCATTTTTGAAGGTCAAGAAGGATTATCCACTTTAGTTGATTTAAGATATAATAAAATAATTAGCGCTGAACCCGGAGAAAACGGGAAACCTAAAAAAATGGATGGAGCTAATGGTAAAGATAAGATTATTAAAGTGCCTGTAGGTACAACAATATACGATGATGTTACTAATAAAGTTTATGGTGATATTACGAATCATTTACAACAAGTTTTTGTTTGTATTGGAGGTCGCGGTGGACGTGGAAATGCTAAGTTTGCAACATCTCGTAATACTGCTCCTGAAATATCTGAAAAAGGTGAGCCAGGTATTATTAAAAATGTCCGTGTTGAATTAAAAGTTCTCGCAGATGTTGGACTTGTTGGGTTACCTAGTGTTGGAAAATCAACGATTATAAGTATTGTATCTAACTCTAGACCTAAAATAGCAAGTTATCATTTCACAACGCTTGTTCCTAATTTAGGTGTTGTTAAGGTTGAAGAGGGTCGTAGTTTTGTTATGGCTGATTTACCTGGATTAATTGAAGGAGCTAGTTTAGGACAAGGACTAGGTCTTCAGTTCTTAAGACACATTGAAAGAACTAAAGTAATCTTACATGTTATTGATATGTCTGGTAGTGAAGGAAGAGATCCTTTTGAAGACTATACAGTTATTAATAAGGAATTAGAAACTTATAAATATAATTTATTAGCTAGACCACAAATAATCATAGCTAATAAGATGGATTTACCAGATGCAGAGGAACATTTAGAATTATTTAAAGAACAGCTAAAGGAAGATTATGATATTGTACCTATTAGTGCAGCTACTAAGTTTAATATTGAAGAACTTCTTTATAAAACAGCTGATTTATTAGATAAAACTGAAAGTTTTGAATTATATGAAGAAGCTGATTATGAAGAGATTGTAGAATATACATTTACTAAAGAAGAAATCTTATTCGAGATTAATCTTGGGGATGATGGAATATACGATTTAACTGGAACTAGACTTAAGAAAATATTCTTAATGACAGATTTTACAAAAGACCAATCAGTTAAAAGATTCGCAAGGATTTTGAGAAGTCTTGGAATTGATAGAGAGTTAAGAAATAAAGGTGTTAAAAATGGCGACACTGTAAGAATATTCGATTACGAATTTGAATTTGTAGACTAGATTTCTAGTCTACTTTTTTATTTAGTTCGTTATGCGAACTTATTTATCAATAACAACTATCTTGATATGTGATATAATAAATCATGGAGCGTGATAAAATGTATAGTTACTTGAATGGAAAAATTACAGAAATAAAGCCTAATAAGATTACGGTTGATGTGAATAATGTTGGGTATGAAGTAATTACTCCAAATCCATACGATTTTAAAAAAGATGAATTAGTTAAAGTATTTATTCATCATTATGTTAGAGAGGATGCGATCCATTTATATGGATTTAAGTCTTTTGATGAAAAAGGATTATTTATAAAGCTTTTGAGTGTAAAAGGAATTGGACCTAAAAGTGCAATTGCAATTTTAGCTAGTGGACACGTTGACGACGTTGTTGGAGCAATTGAAATGGGAGATGCAAAGTTCTTAAGTAAGTTCCCAGGAATAGGGCCTAAAGCTAGTCAACAAATCATTTTAGATTTAAAAGGAAAAATAGATTTAACTGAGGCAGCTCGTTCTTTATCAACTAATATTAAAGAGGTTGAAGAAGCATTAAAATCTTTGGGATATAGAGCAAAAGAAATTACAAAGGCTGTTAAAGGATTAGATGGATCTAAACAAACTAATATACTACTTAAAGAGGCTTTGGCGCAAATGTTGAAATAAAGGAGGCATTTTATGAGTGCATTTTTTGGAGATACAATTGGGATTGAATTTACTACATGGGGGATATATCATTTTATTCCATTAACTTTAATAGTTGTTGGAGTATTGATTATTTATTTTCTGAAAGATAAGATAAAAGCTTCGGGTCATGATAAAACAATAAGATATACTTTAGGAACAATAGGAATTGTTTCGGAATTATCCTTGCAACTATGGATTATTTTGAATGGTAACTGGACTATTCAAGAGAATTTACCTATTGGAGTCTGCGCATTTAGTTTATATATGGGAATATTTGTAATGTTTACTAAGAACTGGAAAGTATTTGAAATTGGATATTTTTGGGCAATAGGTGGAGTGCTTAGTGTAATATTTCCAGATATCTTATATGGACCAGATAGATTCAGATACTATATTTACTTAATTTTACATATGACTTTCTTCTTTATGTATATGTATATGATGTTTGTACATGACTATGTACCTACATTTAAGTCGTTTAGAAAAAGTTTTGTTTTATTACTAGCAATAGTATTAGTCTTTATTGTTCCGGTAAACTTAATATTTGAAACTAACTTTATGTATTTATTAGAACCAGGAGATACGCCATTCGCATTATTCGAAAATCCAAATTATTTCTTATATCTTACAGGTTGTATTTTACTTTCAATGGTCGGAATGACTATATGGTATTCTCCAGTTGCTGTTTATAATTATTTAAGAGGTAAGAAATGAACAAATTAATGAGTGATACCCTATCATATATTGGGGATATCTTAAATAAAGAAAAGATATCTTGGATTGTAGGTGGCTCGATAGTGCTAAACTATTACGGATTAACAGAAATTGTTAATGATATTGATTTAATTGTTGATATCAAAGATTTTGAGAAAGTAAAATCTATACTTTCATCAATCGGAGATTTTAAAGAATTGCCAAAAAAAGGAATTTATAAAACTGAAGGGTATATTAAGTGTAAAATAAATAGAGTTGATATTGATATTATGTCAAATTTTAAGATAAAGCACGAAAGAGGAGTTTTTGAATATATATTAGATCAAAATTCTATTTCGAAAGTAATAGAAATAAATAATGTAGAAATCCCCTTAGGTTCTTTAGAGGATTGGTATGAAATATATAAGTTAATACCAGGTAGAGAAGAAAAAGTACAACTTCTAAAAGAATACTTTAGTGGAAAAGATAATTAAAAAAGGAAGCCTAGGCTTCCTTTTGTTATATTTTATAACTTGAATAGTTTTATAATTTGGTTGTGAGAGAAATTGTTACTTATAGCTAGCATTAATAAGATTCTTGCTTTTTGACCGTTATAATTACCACCAAGAATGCAACCAATATTAGTAAGATCTCTTCCCCCACCTTCGTAAGCGTAAGTATCAAGAACTCTACCAGAGTAACATCTTGAGACAATAACAATATGAACTCCTAAAGAAATAGCCTTCTTTATTGAATCTAACATCATTGGAGGAACATTTCCTCTACCAAGAGATTCTAAGACAATTCCCTTTGCTTTTCGAGAAATTAGATAATCAATGAAGTGTCCGTCCATTCCAGCATAAACTTTAAATAGATATGTGTCATCATTGATAGCATTGTTGAATGAGTGATTATTCATATGAGTAACATTACGGTAATAGATAACTTCACCTTGATCAATTATTCCTAAAGGACCAAATTCAATACTTTTAAATGTATCCAAACTCATAGTATGAGTTTTAGTAACTTCAACAGCACTGTTAATTGTGTCGTTCATAACAACTAAGACCCCTTTGTTTAAAGAGTCTTTAGACATACACACTTTAATACTTGATACTAAATTAGTGAGTCCGTCGTATCCTAACTCGCTTGCATTTTTCATTGAACCAGTTAACACAACAGGTTTATTAGATTTAAGAACAGCGTTTAAATAAAAAGCAGTTTCCTCGAGTACATCAGTACCATGAATAATAACAGCACCAGCAATATTATCTTTATCTAAAAAGTCATTTACTAGATTTCCTAAATCCATCATATCTTGAGGAGTAATTGATGGCGAAGGTTTTCTAGAAACCTCGTGAATAATTAAATTATTGAATTCATCAATAC
>DAOWHG010000083.1 GCA_030641535.1 Mycoplasmatota bacterium
GAAAAAACAGGGATTAATTCTTTTTACACAATGCTTTGGAAGGAAAAAGAGAGATACATAATTAATGGAGTTATTAAAACAGATGATGACTATATTGTTTATGGTAGTAATCATGTAACGGGTAATCCTACATACTATGATTCAATGTTTATTGTAATAGATGAGTTGGGTAATATATTGCATCAAGTTACTATTGATTTTGATGATTTAGAAGAAATTGTAGGGGCATATTACATAAATGATACTTTGATTATACACACTGTTCAATCAATTGAGTTTGAACGTGATTATCAATACGGAACAAATTACTTCTCATCTTATGATCAATCATATAATTTTATTGAAACTATCGAGATAAGACCTGAGATAGTAAAAACTTCCAGTAATGAAAATTATGTTTTGTTAAATTATGAGTATAAAGGAGATTATGATGTAGGTATTAAGGATGACTTATCAATTGTCTTACCAAATGACATTATTGATATAACAAACCAAGAAGTCTTCATAAATGAAGTATTTATCGATTTTCTTAATGATGCATCGCTAAACAATGAATCTATCGAGAATGGTGTCTATTTAGATTATCCTGGAATATATAAATTAGAGTACAATAATTCTGAATATAACTTCATAATTAAGCCGATAATTTCAGGAGTTGAAGATAACAAGTACTATACAGAAGGAATATCCCCAACAATTTCTGCTGGGAATGTCATTTTAAATAATGACTTGTTTATTTCTGGAACTGAGATATCGGACCCAGGGAATTATGAGTTAACTGTTAATGGAATTAATAATTATACCGAGACATATAATTTTACTATTACAAGCAACATGGAGGGTATAACAAATAATCACACTTATTTCAATCCTGTAGCAATTTCTTTTAATGGAGAAGGATACTTAAATAATCAATTTGTTAATTCGCCTATTGATGTGAGTGAAGTCGGAGAATATATTTTGAAGATTAGAGGGGAAAACAACTATCTAGAGACCTATTACTTCAAAATTGAAGCGATAACAGAAACAATGACTTTTGTGAGTTTTGTTCAGAAATTCGATATTTTTATTTTAGTAATTGTTTTAGTAAGTGGAGGAATTATATTAAAGAAAAAGTAAAATAAAATTTACTTTTCCTTTTTATATATTATGGCTAATATATGGTATAATTTTCTTAAGGTGGTGATTGCATGGACTTTGTTAATTTATTTGTTGAAACTAATTATTCAATGAATGGTTCAAACATAAAAATCAATGAATTAATTGAAAAAGCAGTAGTGAATAACTACACTTCTTTAGCAATCACTGATAGTAGAATGTATGGAGTAATAAAGTTTTACAAGGAATGTATTAAAAGAGAAATAAAACCAATTATTGGATTAAACGTTTTTACTGAAGGTATTGGTAATGAATCAAAGACTAATATAATTTTATATGCTAAAAATAACAAGGGCTATCAAAACCTTATTAAATTAGCCAGTATTTCAAGTCTTAATGCCATTATTACACTTAAAGAAATGAAAAAATATGGAAATGATGTAATTGGTTGTGTAAATACAGAAAACAGCGAATTAGAATCATATTTTAATAATAATCAAAAAAAAGAGTTAAATGAAACAATGGATTTACTTGAAAATTTAGTTAAAGATTTATATTTCAGAGTATCTAAAAATACTGAATTAAATAAATGGATCGAAAAATCATATAAATTAGTTGTATTGGACTATGTTCATTATTTAGATGAAGAAGACAATCTAATTTCTAATACATTGAAAAAGATATTCTCAAAAGAATCTAATGATTTATTTAATAATAATAAAGGATTACATTTTAAGTCTAAAGAAGAGATATCTGATTTATACCTTGATTATCCCCAAGCAATTGAGAATACACAGTTAATTAGTGAAATGTGTAATGTAACAATTTCTTTTGATAATACTTTTCTTCCTAAATATAACGTTAAACAAAATGTTAGTTCAAAAGATTATTTACATGCTTTAGTTTATAAAGGATTAGAAAAGAGACTTAAAGGATTAAAAGTAAATAAGAAATTGTATCTTGATAGAATTGATTACGAATTAAAAGTAATAAACGATATGGGATATAATGATTATTTCCTTATTGTTTGGGATTTTGTTAAATATGCAAAAAAGAAGAAATACTTAGTTGGACCAGGTAGAGGTAGTGCTGCAGCTAGCTTAGTATCGTATTGTTTAGGGATAACTAGTGTTGATTCTATAAAATACGAGTTGGTATTTGAGAGATTCTTAAATCCAGAAAGAATTTCTTTACCAGATATCGATATGGATCTTCCAGATGACAAAAGAGATGAAATTATCGAATATGTTAGAGATTTTTACGGGATTAATAAAGTAGCAAGCATTTGTACTTTTGGGACTTTTCTATCTAAATCAGCAATTAGAGATACAGCTAGAGCTTTAGAAATTGATGGATTGTTATTAGAGGAAATCATTAAGCACGCTGATAAATATAATAATATAAAAGAGATGTTAGAAAATTCAGGAGAAATCCAAAATATTATAACAAGAGATGATAAAGCAAAAAATCTATTAAACATTGCTTCAAGAATTGAAGGGTTACATCGCCATGTATCTACACATGCTGCAGGGATTATTATTACTGGAGAAGAATTGACAAATTATACTCCTATTCAACCAGGATTACTTGATATGATGCAAACGCAATATGAAGCAAAAGACTTAGAAGAATTAGGACTACTTAAAATAGATTTCTTAGGGTTAAGAAATTTAACTAGTATTGATAAAATTGTGAGACTAATTAACGAAACAGAAAATAAGAATATTGATATTTATAAGATTCCAATGAATGATAGACTAACTTTTGATTTATTGAAGAAAGTAGAAACAACTGGTATATTTCAATTAGAATCTAGAGGAATGAGAAGCTTAATTGGGAAAATGCAAATTGATAATTTCGAAGATATTGTTACAATATTGGCTTTGTTTAGACCTGGACCAATGGAAAACATTCCAACCTATCTTAAAAGAAGAAAGAACAAAGATAGTGTAGTTTACCCGCACATTATCTTAAAAGAAATTTTAGAAAGCACTAATGGAATAATTATCTACCAGGAACAAATAATTAAGATTGCAAATCTATTTGCTGGATACACTTTGGGAGAAGCGGATGTTCTTAGAAGAGCAGTGAGTAAAAAACAACAAGATGTCTTAGTAAAAGAAAGATCAAACTTTGTGAAGAAATCTCTTTTAAAGGGACATTCAGAAACGTCGTCAAATCAGATTTATGACTATATTGTTAAATTTGCAAACTATGGATTTAATCGTGCTCATAGTGTGGCATATGGTATGGTTTCTTACTGGATGGCATATTTAAAAGCTAATTATCCTAAATATTTCATCTCTATTTTACTTTCAAGTATTATTGGAAGTGAAACTCAAATGAGAAATTACATTTTCGAAGCTAACAAATTAGGGGTAAAAATACTGCCTCCATCGATAAATAATTCTAATGACTCATTTAACCCCGAGGGGAATCATTTAAGATATCCTTTATTAGGTATAAAGAATATAGGAATTAATACAGTGAAAGCAATTCTTGACGAGCGAGAAAAGGGTGTATTTAAATCATATATTGATTTTGTTAATAGAACTCATTCTAGTTTAAGTAAAAGAGTTATTGAATCATTGATTAGTGCTTCAGCACTTGATGAGTTCAAATTATCAAAAAGAACAATGCATGAAAAACTAGCGGAAGTTATCAGTTTTACTGAATACGGAAGTTATATTTCTAAAGAAGAATTTGTCTTAGATAATTTAGTTGAGTATCCTTATAATATATTAGAAGAAAAAGAGAAGGCTGTTCTAGGATTTAATCTAGTAATGAATCCCTTACTTGAACATACTGATTATATTAAGAAGCATAACCTACTTAAACCATCTGCTATTACGTCCAAAGATATAGGTAAAGATGTAAGAGTAATAGGTATTTTATCTTCAGTAAGAAAGATTAAAACTAAAAAAGGTACTGATATGGCCTTTGTGACAATTCAGGATGAGTATAGTAAATTGAACGGAGTTCTGTTTACTTTTGCGTATAATCAATATATAAATTTACTTGAAAAAAATGTTGTTTATCTTTTCATGGTTGATATTGAGGATAGAAACAATGAGTTACAATTGGTTATCAATAAAGTTCACAAGTTATAGATAAAAGCGTATTCATAACGAATTGTTTTTCTCA
This sequence comes from Mycoplasmatota bacterium, assembly GCA_030641535.1. Lineage (GTDB taxonomy): Bacteria > Bacillota_I > Bacilli_A > Izemoplasmatales > Izemoplasmataceae > JAFGXW01. The sequence continues at coordinate 4,243 of DAOWHG010000083.1, forward strand.
AGTATTTAAGATATGGTATAATCAAATTAGTAGATTGCAAGTTTTAATTTTAAAGGTGTACCCTTTAAATGGCTCAGTTTAGAAGAATATTTAAATGGGAGTGATTTTATGATACAATTTAATCAAACGAAAATTATTTGTACTATTGGTCCAGTTAGTAACGATATTGGCGTAATGAGAAAGTTAATTGATGCAGGAATGGATGTAATGAGAATGAACTTTTCTCATGAAAATCAAGAAAAACATCTTGCTAGATTAAATGTTTTGCGTGAATTAAATAAAGAGAAAAGCACTTATGTTGCTTCTTTACTGGACACAAAAGGACCAGAAATAAGAACTAATTCTTTTGAGGGCGGTAAAGTTACTATTAAGAAAAACTCTGTTGTAACTATACATATGGAAGAAATTGTTGGTGATGAGGTTAGCTTTAGCATTACTTATCCAAAACTTTATCAAGATATTAAAATTGATCAGAAAGTTTTAGTTGATGATGGATATCTTAGTTTAACCGTTACAGAGGTTGATAAAGATAAAAAACTCATTATTACAAAGGCTGATAATACTCATACAATTAAAAACCGTAGAGGGATAAATGTACCTGGTGTAGAGTTACAATTAGATTTTATTTCTGAAAAAGATAAATCAGACATAATATGGGGATGCAAAAATGACGTAGATTTTATTGCCGCTTCTTTTGTTAGAAGAGCAAGTGATGTTTTAGAAATTAGAAGAATAATGAAAGAAAACAATAATGAAGACATTCAAATTATTTCTAAGATTGAGAATAAAGAAGGTGTAGATAATATTGATTCTATCATCGATATATCAGATGGAATTATGATTGCTCGTGGGGATTTAGGAGTTGAAGTTCCAGCTGAAGATGTTCCAGGAATTCAGAAGTATATTATCGAAAGATGCCATAACAAAGGGAAAACAAGTGTAACAGCAACTCAAATGCTTGAATCAATGATTACTCATCCAAGGCCTACACGTGCTGAAGTTAGTGATGTTGCGAATGCAATATATGATGGTACTGATGCAATAATGTTAAGTGGTGAAAGTGCAATTGGAATTTACCCAATAGAATCAGTTCAAGTGATGAGTAATATTGCAACAAAGATAGAATCATTAGTAGATCGCGATATATTAGTAAAAAGAGCAAATAAAGAAGCACAAAATGAAAATATTGAAACTTCTATTGCTTTAAGTGTTGCTCATACAGCAATGCAGAATAAAGTTGAATTAATTGTAGCACCTACTACAAGTGGAAATACAGCTCGATTAATATCTAAATACAGACCTAATACAAGAATAATAGCTTTAACAAACACTGCTAAAATAGCGCGCAGTTTAGCCCTTCATAGTGGTGTAGAGGCTAGAGTATTTCATTTACAGTCCGATACAGAAGCACTAATTAAAAAGTCTATTTTACTTGCAAAAAATGAATATAAATGTATGCCAGGATGTAGAATAATTGTAACGGGAGGATTCCCACTTGGGTCTCCAACAAATTTTTTAAGAATAGAAGATATAAAATAACCTTAACGCCGTTAAGGTTTTTTATTTGGGAAAAATTATTAAGTAAAATAAAAAAAAATTAACAAAATACTTTACAAGTTATATATTGTATGCTACTATACATTATATACTACTAGACAATGTAAAGGAGGAAACTTATGGGTGCACAATTAAAAAAGGGTGTTCTAGACCTCGTTGTATTAAGTAAAATTTGCGAGAGAGACACTTATGGATATGATATATATCAAGAAATTAATAGAAATCTTGGAATAAGCGAGAGTACTATTTATCCAATCCTAAGAAAATTTACAAAAGAAGGACTTTGCGAGACTTATCTAAGAGAGTCTTCGGGAGGACCACCACGTAAATATTTTAAGATAACACGAAAAGGCGAAAATAGGCTGGATGATCTAAAAGTTGATTGGAGAAGATTTGAAAAAGTGGTAAATATATTAATTAGAGGTGACAGATATGAATAAATTAGATTTTTTGAGAAGATTAAACAGTGAATTAGGAGTTTTGGATAAAGAAGAGAAAAAACAAATTCTTGCTTTCTACGAAGAGAGATTCTACTCTGGGACTATTTATGAGAACAAAACTGAGCAAGAGGTTATTTCAGAGCTTGAATCACCAGAAGTGATCGCTAGAAATGTACTTGAGGAGTATGGAGTAAGTCCTAAATATGTTAAGACAAAAGAAGAAAGATATACTGGTGTAAATTTAAGCCAATTAATTGTTTTGATTTTATTTGATATGTTTATTGCATCATGGCTAATTCCGGTATTATACTCAATAGTTGTTTCGATTTTCGGTTCAACGCTTTCATATTTTGGAGTAATTGGACTAATGATAGGAGAACGTACAACTGCTGATGAATTCCTATTTGCGTTTTCAACAGGAGCATATATTTTATTATTCCTATTTGGATTACTCGTTTTAGAGGTGTCAATATGGACTACTAAGAAGATTTTGATTTATCATATGAATGTTCTTAAATTGAGAAACAGAGAAAAGTACGCCAAGAAATTACATAAAATAAGTGTAGAAGGTTGGTTTAAAAGACATAAACGAGCAAATAATTTGAAATCAATAATGTTTATTGGGGCAATTATAGCTGTGGCTTATAGCGGATATCATCTATTTATAGGAGAAGTAAGATTAATTGAAGCTTATACAAATCAACCACAAATCACAGATACTTACGAAGAAGATTTAAACGCAGACATCTTAGCTCTAGAGTCTTGGGATATTATAGCAGATTTTGATTCGTTAAATATTGAAATAGTTCCTGTATTAGGGTCTGATTTGAAGATTACACATACTTATAAAAATCTAAATGAATTTGAAATTGATATAGATAATGATTCAAACATACTTACAATAACAAATGAAGTCGAAGTTAGTGTTTTTTGGAATGATATAAGTGATTTATTTTACCTATTTGGACAAGGAGATAGAATTATCATAGAAGTTCCAATAGACATATTATTAGATGATGTTGATCTAGATGTAATAAATGGAGATATTGAATTAACAGACATAGAAGTTGGAGTGTTAAGTGTTAAAACTTCAAATGGTGCAATAGATTTAGATGGGATTACTGTTGATGGAGATGTTACTCTTTATACAAGTAATGGACTTATTAAACTTAAAGATGTGAGTGGAACACACGATTTAAAAGCTACTTCATCAAATGGAAAAATATACATCAAAGATACTGAATTTATTGAATATGATTTAAGAACTTCAAATGGAGATATTGATTTAACTAATTTAAATGTAGAAAATCAAGATGGTGTTACATTAAATGCTGATACTTCAAATGGAAGCATTACTTTAGAAGATGTTTATGTGTTAGATGTAACTTTAGACACATCAAATGGACATATCGATTACTACAATACTGATTTATCATTTACCGTGGAGGATTTGGAAATGGATACTTCCAATGGGAATGTAGCTTCAAACGTTGATTAACAGATATAATACTTGAAATAAGAAAAAAACAATGGTATATTATTAATACCGACCGAACATTCGGTCGGTATTTTTTTATAATAAGAAAGATAGGTGTAATACATGAAAAATTTCGCTAAATATTCAGTTGAAAAGGCCATTACAATTTTTATGGCAGTTACTATTGTTGCCATATTTGGGATAGTATCATTTACAAGACTTACTACAGATTTATTCCCGAGTATGAACATTCCTTATGCTGTTGTTGTTACAACGTATATCGGAGCAAGTCCTGACGAGGTTGAAGATATTGTTTCTAGACCTTTGGAAGAGACTTTTGCAACAACTACAAATATTAAGAATTTAGTATCTATTTCGCAAGAAAACGTATCTATCATAATGTTAGAATTTGAAAGTGAAGCTAACATGGATAGTGCAATTATTGAGATGAGAGAGAAATTGGATATGGCTTTAGCTTCATTACCTGATGAAGTTGGTAATCCAATGATTATAAAAATCAACCCAGATTTAATGCCTGTTATGCAGTTTAGTATTTCAAAAGAAGGCATGACTCAACAAGAATTAACTCAATTTGTTGATAATGAAGTATTGCCACAAGTTGAAAGAATTGGTGGTGTAGCTAGCGTATCAGTTAGTGGTGGATATAATTCTGAAATTAGTGTTGTATTAGATGATGCTGTAATTGATGATTTAAATACTGATATTTATGATTTGCTTTTTGGAATGGGTATGGAGCCTATTGATATAGCGAAAATTCAATTATCTAAATCAACAATATCTGATATTTTACAAGCCCAAAACTTTGAATTTCCTGTTGGATATATAAATGTTGGTGGAGTTAACTATTTAGTACGTGTAGGAGATGAATTTGAGGATTTAGAAGCTATTGAAGATTTAGTTATCTTTGATTTAAGTCCTGCTCTTCCTATGGTTACTTTAGATGATATAGCAGATGTTCAGTTTATTAATGCTAACGAGAAAGAATATTCAAAAGTTAATGGTGATAATGCGATAACATTAACTATTCAAAAAAGTAGTAATTTCGCAACAACAGATGTTACTGAAGAAATAATTAATACAATGAACGAATTGAAAGATATAGAAGGTCTTGAGTATACAGTTTTACTTGATCAAGGAGAATATATCAATCAAGCTACAGGTAGTGTTATTAATAATTTATTAATGGGAGCAGCCTTAGCTGTAATTATTCTGTTTGTATTCTTAAGAAGTTTTAAAGCAACGTTTATAGTAGGAATCGCGATTCCAATTAGTTTGTTGTTCGCAATTGTTTTAATCTACTTATCAGGAATAACTTTAAATATAGTTTCTTTAGGAGGTCTAGCACTCGGAATTGGAATGTTAGTTGATAACTCTATTGTAGTAATGGAAAATATATTTAGATTAAAAAGAGAAGGTTACTCGAATAAAGAAGCAGCGATAAAAGGAACTGCACAAGTTGGTGGAGCAATCACAGCTTCAACATTAACAACAATTAGTGTATTTATTCCAATTATCTTTATTGAAGGATTTATTAAGGAAATATTTATTCAAATGGCTTTAACAATTACCTTTAGTTTAGTAGCTTCGTTATTAATCGCATTAACACTTGTGCCAAGTGTTGCTTCGAAAATATTTAATGAAGAAGTAGAAGAAGCAAAGGAATCAAAAGGTTTAGAAAAAATGAAAAATGCTTATGAAAAAGTATTTAAGTTCTCATTTAAATATAAAGCTGTTATATTACCTGCAATCTTATTACTATTTATAGGTTCGGTATTATTAGCTATCACAAATGGATTCGAATACTTCCCTGAATCTGATGAAGGACAACTTACAATAACTGTTAGTAATCCAGTTACTGATCCATTAAGTTTTGATGATTTTATTGATGTGTTGGATGATATAAACGACGAGATATTACTATATGATTATGTTGAAACTGTAGGTATTACACTAGGTGGGGGACAAATGATGTTCCTTGGTGTAACTGATACAGACGGAGCAACAGTTAATGTAATATTAAAAGATGGTAGAGATTTAGAAACAAACGAAATTCAAGGGATCATTAGTGATATGCTTGATTTAGAATTCTCGGATATTGAATATTCAATATCTGGAGCGCAAGATATGTCTCAAGCCTTTACAGGTAGTGGTATACAAATTCAAATATCAGGTTATGA